>JBLHOB010000482.1:0-3008 GCA_047619425.1 Myxococcota bacterium | reverse complement strand
TTTGGAGGTGCGGCGGAATCACCTGGTTGCCCACTGCGAGTGCCAACAACTCAAGTTCAAACTCTGCCATTAGGGGATCGGCCGGGCTCGTCGACAAGTCGTGACGTAGGACAGCGATTGCCTCGCTGTGTTTCAACTCGGCCGTGTGGAGCTGACTCAGCCTCAAGCGTGCGTCGGTCTCGGTTGCTCCGGCGCGGATTGAATACCGAAACTCCTCAATGGCTCGATCAAAGTCTCCCATGCCCTCGGCAGCTTCTGCGGCGTAGTAGCGTGCCACTGCATTTTCCGGCCAGCCCAATAGCCCTTCGGCAAACTCTTCGAGAGCTGCCGCATACTGGTTGCGATCAAGGAAAACCCGACCGCGAACGAATCGCTTGTGCGCGGGGACCGTCATGCTCTCAGACAGTTCCAGCGCTTCATCAAATTTCTCGGCCACGATCAGCGTGTCCGCCAGCCGAAAGACATCGTCGGGGCTCGGATTTGCAACCAGCGCAAAAGCTTCCTGCATCAACTTCGCGCCTTCCGCAAGATCTCCTCGATCAATCTTGTAGCCCGCGAAGTCCATCAACGCTGCCGAGGCGGCATTGGGGTTCTTGACTTCGCTGCGCTCCTTGAAGATCGCTTCCGCTTCTTCTGTGCGGCCATTCGCGCCAAGCCGAAGGGCCAAACCGACTGCAAAGTCGCGGCGCTCGGGGCTATCCGCATACGCCGCCTCGAGGATCGCAATACCGCGATCGCGGTCGCCTTTGCCCTCGTAAAATTTGAGCGCGACATCGACAAGGTCGGGGAAAGCGGGAAACTGCTCCAGGCACTTCGTGAGGCGTTCATCGGCCAGCTCAAGCTCGCCCTTTTCCTTGGCAAAGATTGCACGCGCACCGCACAGGCGCGCAGAATCGCCGGGACTTGCGCCTTCTTCGTATGAAAATTCTTCGATCTCTTCGAGGGCCTTGCCTGCCTCCTCGATGTTCTCCATTGCGAGCAACGCCAACACTCGGGCGTCGCGCGCACGCGGCGCATCCGGGTCGAGCTCCAGGGCGCGCTCCGCATCGGCGAGCGCAAACTCAAGATCCCGGCGCGTTTCAAGCCGCGCGCGAGAGCGCAATACTAGGCACGGGATGTTCTCGGGGTCGACTTCGAGAACTCGGTCCATGATCAAAATCGCCGAGGCGCTATTCCCCGAGTCGAAGGCGTCTGAGGCCAACTGCAAGCCCGCAGCCGTAACCCACTCGGGGGCATCCATCGCTTTTCGCAAAGGCCAAACCGCAGCGTCACGCTCACCCGTCGCACTGAGCGCCCGGCCGTATAAGTAGTAAATTTCGGCGTCTTCGCTCTTGGCATCAACCAGGTCGCGCAACGGGCCAAGCGACTGCCGATAATGGCCCGTCGCCTGCATGCGCTTCACCTCGTCAATCGATGGCGCCGGCTCGCAGCCCAGCAATTGAAACAGCAACACGGCCGCGACCCAGGGGAAACTGGCATGTCTTCCGACACGCGATACTGAGCGTCCGGGGGCCTGGTCACAATTTCGAAGGCTCGATCTAATTTTCATATCGGCGCAGCATAGCCCAAGGTTTCCGGAGCGAGAACCGATGAGAGTTCGTAACTGTCTACTCCTGGGCAACATCATGCTTCCACCAATCGCAATTGTGAATTGTGACCGATACAGAAATCGGAAGCTTTTTTGGGTACGGTATCCGCCATGAAAAATTCGATCCTTAGTCAGCGCTGGCCTTGGTTTGTCGCAATCGTCGTCGTTATCGGCATTTTCCTCTCTTATCTTTCGACCATTGTCACCGTCGAGATCGGCGATCAGGACGATCGCCCGCTGGGAACCGCCGCCGACATCGAGGCACTGGCCGACCGGGACGACGTTAATGTCCTCTATATCCTCGTTGACACGCTGCGCTCGGATCGAATGAGCAGTTACGGCTACCATCGAGAGACCAGCCCCGTATTTGACAAACTCGCCGACCGCGGCGTGCGTTTCTCGCGGCACCTTGCCCAGTCCTCCTGGACCAAGTGTTCGATGGCATCGCTATGGACCGGGCTCAACCCGAATCGCACCGGGGTGACGCGCTTCGACCATATGTTGGCCGAGGAAGCCACGATGCCGGCCGAGATATTCAAAGAGGCCGGGTATCAGACGATTGGGCTCTATCGCAATGGTTGGGTCGAGGGATACTTCGGCTTCGATCAGGGCTTTGACTACTACGGCCGCACAAATGGCGCTTCGGCACCGCCGTCAGTGCGCCGCGAAAACCCCACGATGCAAAACCGCAGTACCGACATGTCCCTCATCCCGTCGGCTGTCGAATTTACGCGGATCTACGGCGACAAGCCCTGGTTTCTCTATGTCCATTTGATGGATTTACACGAGTATCTCTACGACGAAGACTCCGCCGAGTTCGGCACCTCGTACTCGGATGTCTACGACAACTCGATCCTGCGCGTAAACCTCGTGATCAAGCAGTTGATGCGAAAGCTGCGCAAAGGGGGCCACCTCGACAACACGATCATCGTGCTCGCATCGGACCACGGTGAAGCGTTTTCTGAGCGCGGACTCGAGGGCCATGCTCGCAAGGTGTTTAAAGAGTCAACGGAAGTGCCCTTTATCATCAGCTTCCCGTTCAAGCTGGAGCCCGGCGTAGTGCTCGGACATCGCACCCGCAACATCGACGCTTGGCCCACGGTCCTCGACATTATGGGGCTGCCCGCACTTCCCGACGCCGACGGCGTATCGCAATTGCCTTATATCCTTGCGGCTGCCCGTGGCGAAGAACTTGCGCCACCAGCGGAAGCACCGATCGGCATCTCCCACCTCGACGAGCATTGGGGACAACGCGACAAAGAGCCCTCTCCCACGATTGCGGTCACCGAGGGAAGCTTCCGCTTCGTAATGCAACCGGCGGCAGATTCGTCGAGGGTGACGCCCGAACAACTATTCGACGCGAACAGAGACGCGAGCGAACTGACTGATCACCTCGAGCAAGAACCGGAGGTTGCCGAGC
>JBLHOB010000481.1:0-3032 GCA_047619425.1 Myxococcota bacterium | reverse complement strand
CCGCCGATTTCGTGGAGCAGCAGGGCCAGCGGGTGCACCGTGACAACGATTGAAACCGCTTGGGCACTCGCGGCGGAAAGTGCCATCGCAATGGCGAGCACAGTTGCGATTGCGATGACTCTCAAGGTGTTCCTCTCGCGACGGACAGTGCCCTGCTGAACAAGGCGACGGGTGGGGTGGGTCGTACCGGCTCGTGGTCGGAGCCGCGCATACAGGCGCCATAGCATACGCGATGGAGACGGTTGGCGTCATAGCCTCGTTGCTTGTCGTCCGGCTTGTCGGCGCGACGTTGGCTTCGTCGACTAGCCCGAGTGCCCCGTGCGGGCCCGGTACAGGCCTTGGTCGATCACCCGCCCCATTCCGGCGCTGCGGGCGGGCCGACCCAGGAAATTGGCGACCCGCAGAATCTCGGCCTCGTCGCCGCGCAACAGGTCGGCGTACTCAACTTCGATCCATTCGAAGCATGGAGTCTCGTCGAGGGTTCGGCGGGTTTGCGTGAGTTGAGTCGAGAAAATCTCGACGAGCCGGGCTTCGGGCAAATCGTCCGCCGACTGTCCCGTCGCTTCGAGCATTGCGGTCTGGGATGCAACGACCTCTCTCAAATCGCGCTTCATCAACACAACGCGGTAGCGGTGGCCTGTCGGTAAGTGGGGCAGCAGGGCGTGGATGACTTTGACGGCATGCCCCGGCGCAGCCGCCACCCAGGACGTGTCGCGCTTGCTGGCCTTTACGGCTTCGAGTTCGTAGTAGCCCTTTTGGTTTGCGTCGTCGGGGGCTCTCTTGTCGTCGGCCAGAATCGGGAACCCAGCTGCCTCGACCATTTGCATCATCATCGAAGTACCCGAGCGCGGAATGCCCGAAACGACAATGATGTCTTCTCGATCTCGTTTGCTGACAAGAGTCACGTGAGCAGAGCCTTTTCGTTCGAAGTGTAGACCTACCGTTTAGGGATGTAGGTCGATAGCCTTTGTCGGACAAGGCTACACAAACCGCGCGGGGATTTAGGATTGCGCGCAAACTGGAGACGACATGGGTGAGATTCTCGATTTTAGTGAGCGAGCGTGGCAAGGGGAGATGGATCAGAGCGAGATCCACCCCGGACGCGTAAAGCTCGGGCTCGAAGAACTCGACAACGGCCTGGCCTTCGTCGCGGCCTTCTCAAATATGGCGGTGCTCAAAACGGAGCGTGGTCTTTGCTTCTTTGACACCAGCGGCCCCTTTCATGCGAAGAAGGTTTTTGATCTTGTCCGGCAGTGGTCGCCCGCGCGACTCGACACCGCCGTTTACACCCACGGCCACGTCGATCATGTTTTTGGAACAGGACTCTTTGAAAAACAGGCCGAAGCCGAAGGCTGGGAGCCCGCGAGCGTGATCGCCCACGAAGCCTGCCCGGCGCGCTTTGATCGCTACAAATTGACTAACGGCTACAACGGCATCATCAATCAGCGTCAGTTTGATTTCAAAGAACCTGTCTTCCCGAAGAACTTTCGCTACCCCGACCGAACGCTTCGCGACGACCTCGTGTTGGATCTCAATGGAGAGGTTGTCGAGCTGCGCCACGACCGAGGCGAAACCGATGATCATCTTTGGATCTGGCTACCCGAGCGCCGCACGATCTACACCGGGGACTTGTTCATTTGGGCCTCGCCAAATTGCGGCAACCCTCAGAAGGCACAGCGATACCCGCGCGAGTGGGCTGTGGCGTTGCGCAAGATGCAGCAGCTCGGCGCGGCGACGTTGTTGCCGGGGCACGGGCCGCCGATTCTGGGTGAAGAGCGAGTGAGTCAGGCACTTGGCGAGGCGGCCCAGTTGCTTGAGACGTTGATCGAGCAAACGCTCTCAATGATGAACGAGGGGGCGAAGCTCAACGACATCCTGCACAGCGTTGTCCTGCCCGACGCATTGCTCACCCGACCCTATCTGCGCCCCACTTACGACGACCCGATGTTCATCGTGCGAAACTTGTGGCGGCTTTACGGCGGTTGGTACGAAGGCAATCCGGCCAACTTGAAGCCCGCGCGCAACACAGCAGTGGCCAGTGAGTTGGCGGCATTGAGCGGAGGCGCGCTTGCGATGGCGCGGCGCGCCGAAGCACTCGCCCAAGACGGCGCGATGGATGTGGCCTGTCATCTGATTGAGTACGCAGCCGAAGCAGAACCCGAGCAGAAGGAGATCCACGCGATCCGTGCAACCCTCTATCGAGACCGTGCACGCGCGGAGCTTTCGTTGATGGGGAAGGGGATCTACAACGCCGCTGCCCGAGACAGTGAGTCGGTCTGAACGATGGCACGAGTGCTCGTCACGCGGCGGCTGCCAGGCGATTGCCTGGATCTTTTGGCCGATCATGAAATCGTCGTCGCAAACCCCGACGACGAGCCCCTCTCCCCAGCGGCGTTGCGTAAAGCAGCGCGGGGTGTCGATGCCGTCATCTGCTTGCTCACGGATCGCATCGACGAAGCTTTTTTTAATGCGATCGACCCACGGCTCAAGGTTGTGGCCAATGTGGCGGTGGGAGTCGACAATATCGACTTGACTGCCGCAGTGCGCCATGGCGTCACGGTCTGCAACACGCCGGGGGTGCTGGACGAGACAACCGCGGACATCGCGTTCTTGCTGATACTTGCCGCTTCGCGTTTGTCGTCTGACGCTGAGGCGGATCTTCGTGAAGGTCGGTGGCTCGGCTTTCGCATTGATCAGTTCTTGGGACGAGATGTTCATGGTGCAACATTGGGAGTGGTGGGCTTCGGTCGCATCGGTCAAGCGGTGGCGCGTCGGGCCGAAGGCTTTGGCATGCGGGTGTTGCATCACTCGCGTCGCGACACCGGCCACAAAGGCTACGTCGCCTCCCTCGATGAACTGCTCGCAGGTGTCGATATCGTCAGCCTGCATATCCCGGGCGGTCCCGATACCGAACAGATAATCGATGCCCGAAGGCTCGCACTGATGCGCCCGAGCGCGGTGCTGGTGAATACCGCTCGGGGCAGCGTGGTTGACGAAGTTGCGCTTGCCCGCGCGCTTGAAAATGGTGCGCT
>JBLHOB010000480.1:0-3038 GCA_047619425.1 Myxococcota bacterium | reverse complement strand
CCCGACCCCGCGGAAAAGCTCGCGACCGACCAAATCGTCGGGCAGGCGCGATGGATCGGATACACGGTCGGGATCACGATGGACAACCTCATGGGCGCCCAATGCGGAGCCGTGCTCGGCCTGCACCCTCAGGATGCTGAGTGGAAGAGCGGCAACCAATTCAATGGCGTTTGGTATGGCACTCTCGAGGACAGTGCGGCCCATCAAAGTGCGATGGATTGCCCCGACTATGGCGAGTACGAGGCCATGGTGGTTTCGCCGCTGGTTTCGGGACGCATCGACAACCCCGACATTTGTTTGATCTACGCGACCCCGGGGCAAATGATCACGTTGATCAACGGCTACCAGTACCGCGACTACAAAAAGTGTTCGTTCTCAATTGTCGGTGAAAGTGCGTGTGCCGATTCGTGGGGCCGTGCGCTCAAGACCGGGGAGCTTTCGGTTTCGATCCCGTGCTACGCCGAAAGGAAATTCGGCGGTGTCCAGGACGACGAACTCCTCGTCGCGCTACCTCCGAGCGACTTGCCGAAGATCGTCGCGGGCCTCGATGCGTTGAGCCGCAATGGCCTGCGTTACCCGATCCCCAACCACGGCATCCAGCTCTCTCCGGCGGCAAGTATCGCCCAGAGCTACGGCAATAAGTGAGCGGGTAGTTCGGCAACGTCGGGAAGGGCCGCGTAGCGTTCGAACCTCTCGACCAGCGCGGCGAATCGCGGTTGGCTGCGCACTGTGTCGATCAACGCGCTGTGGCTTGCCGCTTCGCGAGTTCGCGCCTCGAAGGCGTCAACCGAAACCGCGGAGGGTGACTCGATCAAACCGGGGTCACCCATCACCTTGCGACGCAGCTCGGCCGGCAACTGACGACTGTGATAGCCCAGTTGGACAGGATCAAACTTCTCGCCGACCGCAGGCATCAGAGTTTCCAAAATCGCCGAGGGGTCGCGCACCAGCGCCTCATATCGAACCACCCAACCGCCGTGATTGGTGAGTAGAGCTTCGATGTCGTCATAACTCTTCTGCGTGTCGAGCAAGAAAGACTCGAGAGACTCGCGGGACAGATGAGCGTCCGGATAGCCCCACCACTTTCTTGCACCTTCAAGCTTTGAGAGCAGACAGTGGATCGGATCGCGCTGAATCCAAATCACCGTCACATCGCAGGTGGCGGAAAGTCGCGACACCGTATCGAGTGCCCAACGGATCGTGTCCGCGTTTGTCGTCGTTTCCTTAAAGCCGATGACGTTGGCGGTCTTTGGGGCGGCGATTGCGAATCGTCGCTTCATCCAACTGCGAAACTCATCGGCGCTATTCGCGACCGGCGGACGATTCTTCGGCGAGGCATTGAACGGTTCAAAGTAGAGGCACAGAGCCGGGTGTTCGTCGAGCAATGCTGTAAGCAACGTGGTGCCGCTACGCGGCAAGCCCAGTACGGCGGCGAATCTTTCGCGGCGCTCCGAAGTCATTGCGTAGTTTCCTTTGAGCCAGCTTGCGACACTTGCGACATACGCCCAGTCTAGCCCGTACCTCTCGCGTCATCCTGGGGTGTAGGCAGCCTGGCTCTTTGCTACACCGCGTGGGCGCGCTGATCACTTTGTCCTGGTCACAGCACGCCGCTATACCCCCACTACGACGAAATGGAGATGCACGATGGACCTCGGAATCAAAGGGAAAACCGCACTCATTACGGGGAGCTATCGGGGCACAGGCAGCGCGATCGCCGAGGCACTTGCCGCGGAAGGCGCCAACGTCTTTGTCCACGGTTTTGAGCCAGGTCAGGCCGACCCCATCGTCGAACGCATCATCAGCCGAGGCCTGGTCGCGGAAGCGGTCGTTGGAAACATCGTCGAAGATGCGGGGGCTGATGCGGTCGTCCAGCAGTTGCAAGCGAGCGGACGCCCCGTCGACATCCTCGTAAACAACTACGGCGTTGCCGAAGCTGGCAACTGGCTCACTTCGCCGAGCGACGACTGGGCGGACATCTATCAGAAAAACGTCATTTCCGGGGTGCGTCTCGCCAATGCTCTTGCGCCGGCAATGGTGGAGCGAAAGTGGGGGCGCATTGTCTGGCTCGGAACCGTCGGCGCGCTGCGCCCCGCTGCACGCATGCCGCACTACTACGCCTCGAAGGCCGCGCTTGCAAACGTATGCCTGAGCCTGGCAAAGGAACTCGCCGGCTCGGGCATCACCGTAAACCTTGTCAGCCCCGGCATCATCTCGACAAAGGAGATCAAAGACATGATCTGGCGCCGCGCCGAGAAAGAAGGCTGGGGCGACGATTGGGCTGTGGTTCAGCGCAAAGCCATGAAGGGAATGTTCGATAACCCGACCGGCCGTTTTGCGGAGCCCGAAGAGGTGGCAGATCTCGTAACCTTTGTCGCAAGCGAGCGCGCGGCCTACATCAATGGATGCACGATGCGGATCGACGGCGGCAGTGCGGACTGCGCGGTCTAACGCCCTCCAAGAAGCACGCCGCGTGCCTTGACGCACCGATGCAACACGACGGGCCACTCGGCTCGATCGAGACGCGCCCTTCTCTACGGCGCCATGGCCCCAGGCGAATCGAAGCCGAAGGGGTGGTAACTCCCGACACACAACGCCTCAAGCAAGCCGTAGCTGACTTCGCCGGTACTCAGCTCAAAGCGACACAGCACTTCGTAGAGCGGGCCAAGGGCGGCTCGCGCCTCTTCGGTGCTGACATCGTACGTCTTGCCTTCCACTTTGAGTGGGCCCTGGTACATGCCGTGCGACCAATCGGGTTGCGGGATGTAACCCGAGCCCGCGGCCAGATAGACCGTTCGCAAAGGCGTAGCACGCACTTCAATCGTTTGGCCAGACGGATCGTCGAAGGTAACGATCGCGTGGTCGAGTTCACGAGTGCCCGACTTGTACTTATAGTCGAAGGTGGGCTTACCCATTGCTTCGACTTTGCCACCCGAAGCGAAGCTGCCGACCTTTGCGGATTCTTCTACAAGACAACCACCGTCTTTGTCTTGCTCAGAAAACAACTTGTATAGACAGTCGTCGAGCTGCAGCGGGATCCA
>JBLHOB010000479.1:0-3046 GCA_047619425.1 Myxococcota bacterium | reverse complement strand
CACTTCCTCTTGGACATCGCTTGCCATTCGGTTCGCCAATATTTTTATCATTGGCTTTGCCGTAGACGGTGTGCTCTCCGCGCTTTTGTTTGCGTTGGAACCGCAGTCCGCTCCCGGCTTCTTGCTCGTAATTCAAAGAACCATCGCCTCTCTGGTGTATACGGGGGCAACGTTGATTTTTGTCGCAGTCGCATTTTGCGCACGACTGCCCATGAGCCTAATGCTAGGCCTGGTTGTGAATGTGTATTGGCTATCGAGCGGAGGGGCACCCCTGCCCCTGTTCTTCGATGATCAAGTGGCTGCGACTCGTGCCTTGTGTCTTGTGCAGCTGGGTGTGAGTGCGCTGGTCTTTTGGATCCTTCGTCGCAAGAACCGAGGCGACGGTTGGTTGTTGCGTGAGGCAAATTCGACCGGGCCCGCATTCTCCTTCGCCCACAGCTCGCGCTTCATCGCTGTGGTCGTTTTGATCATTGCGCCTCTCACTGCGGGGTATCTCGTCTTGTTCCTAGGGACCCAACTCGAGGTGGGGACCGAACGCTTCGTGCGCGTCGACCTCGATGGGATTCAGCTGGCAGATCGGCGCTACGTCCGTGGCGATGAGCAGCTTCGGCTGGTTGCCATGATGCACCTCGGTGAAGACGAAACGTATTACGAACTCACGGAAAGTTTTGTGGCTCCCGATACGATCGTGCTCGAAGAAGGAGTCTCCGACGAGCACGGCGTCTTGACCGGAGCGATTTCGTACGACCGCCTCGCTCAAGCCTTGGGGCTGCGCGCGCAACGCCCGCTCGATACGTACCTTGAAGACGGCGAAGTCGTCGACGGCGTTCGCGGGTGGCCGGTGATGCAAAACGCCGATGTGGACGTCTCTCGCTTTTCCGACGAAACCCTCGAAATGTTGGGCCTCGCAACTGCGGTGTGGGCCGCCGATGATGTCGTGGCCGCGTTTCTAGACCTGTATCGCCACAGCGTCGCGCATCCTGAGCAATCGGAGATGTTTCTGTACGACATTCTCGAGATGCGAAATCAGTACTTGCTCGGCGAGATCACCAATGCGTTTGACGAACACCAGCGGGTGATTGTGCCGTGGGGGGCGCTGCACCTGCCCGGCATCGAAAGTGAAATTCTCAGAGACGGCTTCGTGCTAGAGGAAGAGACGCTACGCAGAATTGTCGGCTGGGAAACGTTGCTCGCCTCGTTGATGGCGGCCGTGTCGTGAAACCGTAGGGGGTTGCTCGATGTTGTTGCGAGACCTCGCGCAATTGCCTTCGGGGTCGCTCACATTCCTATGTATCGCTAGCAAAGTACCAATCGAGGGCATTGGGTTGGAAACGCTTTGATGGCCAGTGTCGCCCGCCCTCGTCCGTTGAGAAGTGCACCGGGTATCCCGCCTTGGTGAGGTTCTCTTGCATGGGTAACGCGACTTGTTGATAAGAGAAGAGTTCGTCGTGGGTGCCGTACTCAAGGTAGATCCGCGGCTTGGGGTCGGTTGGGCCCACTGTCGTGCCGTCGAACATCACAAAGCCCGCAGCCCATACAAGTGCTGCGTCGAATATGCAGGGATTGGAAATGGTGAGGGAGAGCGCAACGCTTGCTCCATCGGAGTAGCCAATTAAGACTTGGCGCGCGCGGTCAATGGGATAGCGGCGATAAATCAGATCGTACGCATACTCCAAGAAGTCCACGTCGCGGCGATCTCCCCCTACGATAAGGTCCCAAGTTGTCTCCACCGAGCGGGGCACTAGGAAAAAAGCATCGCGACGATCGGGTTCATCGCGGCAAGCTTTGACCAACATCTCATCCTGCCTGCCAGCTCCGTGCAAGACCGTAAAGAGCGGGTACTGACGAGTGGGATCTATCGTAGTGGGTGTCAGTAAGGTCGCGCTCGCGGAGCCGGACTCAAGATGTACCTCTCCGGTTGGCGGCGGCTCGCGGCCGGCTTCAACGGCCCTGTGTTCAATGCCCAAGACGAGTGAATTCATCACGTGAGCATAACAGGCCGTTTCGGGCTAGAGCGAGTTCGCGCGATCCAAGGCAGCCTGGGCGTCATACGGCATTACCTTGGTTGCCTTGAAGATCAGCACCAGGTTCTCGGGCGAGTTCATCCCGTTTGCCATCATGGTCGCGCCCGCTTTGCTGTCGGGCAGGACGACACTTGCAAATGCCGGAAAAAATCGATCGCGGACGTCCTTGTTTGCCGTAATTTCGCAGATCCCCTGCATGGACACACATCGGCTGTGGCCGACATTGGAGCCTTTGCCGGAGATCACGACTGTCGCGTTTGGGTTTCGCCGCAACGCATGAACCCTTGCACTTGTTTCGAGGGCCGTCATCCAGATGTCTCCGTCGAGATGAACAAAGCTGACGGTCGTGGCGGCGGGACGTCCGTCGTTTGTCACCCAACACAAGGTGCATTCGTTCTGTTCGCCGAGGAGCCTTTCGACGAGATCGTTCACCGCTGTTGTGTGGCGGCGGGCGTGTTGGATTCTCCGCTCGTAAACAATCGAATGAGGGACTCCGACACTTTGAAAGGTTCGCTGTAGGTGATCGCGTGACTACCGCCCGCGATCAAGTCGACCTTCGCATGGGGAATTGCGTTGCGAAGTCGGACTGCGTTGTCCGGGCGAACCACGGTGTCTTGATCGCCCCAGATCGCGGTGACCGGAATGTCGCGGCGCCCGACGCGGACGTACTCGGCCTTCATATCGCCCATCGGAAAGTGCCGCAGAGTCGAGAGCAGTGAGCGGAGGTAGCCTTCGTATTGCATCTGGTCTTCGTAGCGCGCGAGGAGGTCGGGAATCGCCCGTCCTTGATTCTCCGGGAGACTCATCATCTCGAGCACGACCGATCGGCCGCTGATCGCCATCAACCAATCTCCGAGCATGGGCACCCGCATGATGGCTGCAGTCAGTCCGGGCTCAATTTTGAAGCCCGCTGGAGCGATCAGCCCGAGCTTGGCCACACGCTCGTGGTGCTTGCTCGTGAAGTACGTCGCAATCGCACCCCCCATCGAGTATCCGACGAGATTTACTGGCGCCGTAATGTT
>JBLHOB010000478.1:0-3047 GCA_047619425.1 Myxococcota bacterium | reverse complement strand
GCCGAGCGCGAGGGCGCACTCGGCAATGGCGGCGAATCCTAACGAAGCCAGTCTGGATCGGGGGAGCGTGTTGCAGGATTTCGCACGGTGCTTGGCTTCGAGCGGACGAGGCAGACGCCTACCGAACGGTCCGCCCCATCTCTACCCGTGGCTCCGCCAACTCCATTGTGCCGAGATAGCCGCCGCCAACCGCAATGTCATCGTGAATGCCAAAGCCCAACAACTCTTGCGCGCGCGGCGACATCTTGCGCATCACATCCGCCGGCGTCGACAGGCAGTTATTTTCTTCGGTGCGCAGCCATCCCGCGCAGTAGGATACGTGCATACCTCGCCGTCGGGCGTCGGAGGTGACGTTGGCGCCGCCCCCGTGAAAGGTATTGCCGAGATAGATCACGGCACTCCCTGCCTTCATCGCTGCGGGCACTGCATCGCTGGGCTCGGGATAGCGGCCCTCTTCCCACCGATGGCTCCCCGGCACCACGACTGTTGCGCCGTTGTCGCAGGAGAAGTCCACCAAGGCGACCACGCTTGCAAGCTGAACCTCGCCATTCATTTTCGGCAACCGCTTCCACACCCAACCGTCGCGATGCACGAATTGGGCTTCCGAACCGGGCAGCCGCTCCATCACATGGGCAATGTTCAGCTGGTAGTCGGCGCAGTTCGGCAACAAGACATGATCGCAGACCGACATGTACAGGGGGTGGCAAAGCACTTCCTCGACGAAGGTTGGGGACTTGCCCGCAACGCCCGAAATGTGGTCGAGCTTATCGCCGAAGAACCCCGCGATCTGATCGTTCGGGAACTGCCGCTCAACCCCACGCTCGGCCTCGAACAAGGCGTCGAGTTCGGCATTTAACTTGCCAACCACATTGGGGGACAAGAAGTCTTCGACGATTGCCGCGCCGTCTGCGTCGAGCAACGCCACCAGGGCTTCGGCGCCAGCTTGTGCGGGAATAGACTGCATCTCTCGTGGCATGATTCACCTCTCGATTCGAAGTGTGAAGGTATCACCAAAGACAATGAGCGCGTATTGTCTCGGTCCAAAGTTTTTGCGCCCCTGAGGAGTAACGATGCGTCAACTTACTGGTGGTATTGCGGTCAACTGTGAAGACCGTTCCGAAATCGCGGTTCGAGTTCGTCCCCTGGCGAAGCTTGCGCTCACCGCGGCACTTACGTTGGCTCTGGGTTGCAGTGGCCCTTTCATCATGCTGCCAGGCGGCGCACTCAGCGGCACCTTGGCCGCGCACCCGAGCGACTGGGCGTTTAGCGATGCAACTGAAAACGTTCAGCTCGAGACCCGCCCAAGCGATCCGTACTCCGTCAATATTTGGGGTGTCGGTGTGGGCGAGCAGTTTTTTGTCGCTTCCGGCCGAGGCCTGGAGGCAGCGTGGGCTCAGCACATTGCCGACAATCCCAACGTGCGACTTCGCATCGAGGGCACGATCTATGAACTGAGTGCGGTGCAAACACAAGAGGAAGCCGATCGCGCAGCGTTCCTCACCGCAGCAAAGAAGAAGTACGACAACTTTGAGCCCGACGAAGAAGAAGCTTCAACCGCAACCTTGTACCGACTGGAAGCGCGGTAATTTCGCGTGGCGGACACTGGCTTCGGATCCGACCTCGACACCGCGGACTTCGCACTCGATGCGATGCCCGGCGCGCTGCTCCACGACATCCTTCGCGGTTATCGCGAGCGCGGGCCCGTCAGCCGAACGCGCTTCCTTACGATCCCGGCTTTCATCATCACGGGCCACGCGGAATTACTCGAGGCCTTCAAGGACACCGAGAGCTTCCCACCGCATCGGATGTACCAGGCGTCGTTTGAAGGTGCGATCGGCAAGAGCTTCATCTCGATGGAAGATCCGGAGCAGCATCGGATCTACCGAAAACTCGCGACCCCGGCTTTTCGCTCACGCGCGGTGGCGAGTTACGAAGCTACCGGTTTGGGTGCTCTCGCAAGTGAGTTGGTCGCCGACCTGGGCGAAAACGCAGCAGGTGAGATCGACTTGGTCACCGACTACGCCGCGCGTTTGCCTTACCTCGTGATCACGCGCTTGCTGGGCTTGCCGCGCGACCGCGAAGACGCTTTTCACGAGTGGGCCCTCGCCCTGCTCCGCTTTCGAGACGACCCCGTCGCGGCAGCCAAGGCGAGCGAAGAGCTCACTGGCTTTCTCGCTCCCGTGGTTGAGGCGCGACGCAAAGCCCCACGCAACGACGTCATCTCAGAGCTAGTCCAAGCCGAAGTCGAAGGGCGAGCCCTGACCGACGAAGAGATCTACAGCCACGTGCGCCTGCTCTTTCCAACCGGCGGCGAGACGACCCACGGCTCGCTTGGCAACTTGCTATTCGCTCTGCTCAGCCATCAAGGCGCCTGGGAAGCGGTGCGCCGCGATCGCGATCTGATTCCCGGCGCGGTCGACGAAGCGCTGCGGTGGGAAACCCCGATTGCAGTGTTGCCGCGCATGTCGTGCAACCGCGACATCACGTTCTGTGGGGTCGATATCCCGGCCGACTCCTGGGTGCTCTTCGCGATGGCGGGTGCAAATCGAGACCCCGCCGTCTTCGACGACGCCGACCGCTTTGATATGACACGCAACACCCAAGACTCCCTCAGCTTTGGCCGTGGAGTAAAAGCCTGCCCGGGGTCGCACCTCGCCAAAAAGAACATGACGGTGGGCCTCAACGCCCTGCTCGATCGATACCCGAGGCTCGAGTTGGCCGACCCACAAGCAGCGCTGCCCCAGCGCAGCGTACTTCGCTGCCCCGAGACCTTGCGCGTGCGCACTTTGAGATAGGGAGACGCAATGACGAAGAACCTCCGAGTCGTTCAGTGGTCAACAGGAGGCTGCGGCGCGATTGCAGTCCGCACGCTTGCCGAACGCGAGGGCATCGACCTTGTCGGCGTCTGGGTGCATGCCCCGGACAAACAGGGACGCGATGCCGGAGAGTTGATTGGGGCCCCCGCCATGGGCCTCGAAACCACCGGCGACGCCGACGCACTGATCGCACTGGCGCCCGACTGCATCTCCTACACCGCCAGCGGCGAG
>JBLHOB010000477.1:0-3061 GCA_047619425.1 Myxococcota bacterium | reverse complement strand
GTTGCCGTGGTGACCGTCTTGCCTTTGCGCCCCTTCTTCTCGCGGCGAACGCGCACCACGCCGTCGCCCTCGGCAATCGCTTCTTGTTTGCGCGGGTTTTTGCGGCACTCACATTTCTTGCCGGGCAGCCCACAGTGCGGGCACATGCGGCCGTACTCGGAAGAATAAACGAGGTTGGAATCTTTCTTGCCCGGCGGAGACATAGGAATCACTTTGCTTTGCGATTCGCCGTTGCAAGGCGAATTGATAGATAGAGAGGAGGCAGGAGAAAGGAGCGTGAGCCAGGAGAGAGGTGACTCGAGTTTAAGAGCCGAGTAATCGACGATGATCGACCATGATGCAGCGGTCCTGGATAACCTTAACCCCAGCTGCGCGCAGCTGCGCTGCCGCAGCGCCGTGATAGATACCGAGCTGCATCCACACGGCATTGGGCAAGGGCTGCATCGCTAGGATTTCTTCAACGTGGTCGGGGATGTTTTCCGGCGCGCGGAAGAGATTGACGAGATCGACCGGCACGTCGATGTCCGCGAGTTGCGCGTAGGCTTTTTCGCCGAGGATCTCGTCGACTTTCGGATTCACAGGCAGGATGCGGGCGCCGTGATCCTGCATGTACTTGGGCACACGATAGGCATCCTGCGAGGTGTCGGTCTTAATGCCGACCGTTGCGATGGTCTGCGCACTTTGAAGCACATCCTTGAGTTCTTGGTCTTCGGCGTTCATTGGGGTCGTCCTTCTTGGCGGAGGCAAATGCTGCATCAGCGGTTTTTTGACTGCGGCCGTAGACACTGAGCGAGCTGCCCGATAGGGTACCTCGCCATGCGATTCGCGCTGCAGAGCATGTCTGCGAAATCCGATGTTGCCAATGACTACTCTGTCTTTTTATGGAGGCGCGTTCTGTGACAATGTCGCATCGCCCCGGTGCTATCGCCCGGTTTTTTTCGCCGCTGCTTCTCAGTGTTTTTACGTTGGCAAGCGTGTCTGCTGCCCAGACGCCGCCGCCTGAGCAGAAAGCCAACCCGACCGCATTTTCTGACGCGGCCTTCGAGGACCCGGTCGACAAACTTCGGGAGACCGTATTAAGCAACGGCCTTCGCGTCTATACCCTCGAAGATCACGCGACACCCGTGGTGTCCTTTCAGATCTGGGTGCAGGTCGGGTCGCGCGATGAAACCCGCTACACGGGACTCGCGCACCTTTTTGAGCACATGATGTTTAAGGGGTCAAAGAACATTGGCCCGGAGGAGCACGCGCAGTTCGTCGGCGCGAGGGGAGGGCGCATTAACGCCTTCACCAATCGCGATGTCACCGTCTACCACGAAGACGTTACGGCAGAGTCGTTGCCCCTCGTGATCGATTTGGAAGCCGAGCGGTTTTCGAGTCTCGACATTAGCGAAGCGACCCTCACAAGCGAGCGCGAAGTTGTTCTCGAAGAGCGTCGCTTGAAGTATGAAGATCGCGCCAACGGACGCGCCTACGAGGCGCTGTCGGCACTGGCATGGCAGGCACATCCCTACCGACGCCCTGTGATTGGCTGGCGCAGCGATGTCGCCGGCGTAACGGTTGAGGCGTGCCGCGAATTTTTCGACACCTATTACGCACCCAATAACTTCATCATCGTTGCGGTGGGTGATTTTGATACCGAAGATACCATTGCCCACATCCGACGAGCGTTTGGCTCAATGCCACGCGGCGGTGACGTGTTGCGCAGCCCAACGCTTGAACCTGAGCAGCGCGGCGAGCGCCGGGGCATCATCGAATTCGACGTGCAAGCGCCACTCGTCTACGCGGCCTGGCACGCCCCAGCGTCGGGCGACGAGCAGGGGGCGGCTCTCGATGTCGCCGGCCAGATCCTCTCCGGCGGGCGCTCGAGTCGATTGTATCGCTCGCTCGTCTACGAGTCCCAAAAAGCGAGCCACGCAAACGCGTATTACATGGAGTACATGCAGGCAGGGCTTTTCTTTGCGAGTGCCGGCGTGCGGCCCGGCGAGTCGATCGACGATGTCGAAGCCCTGCTGTTTTCCGAAATTGAACGAGTGGTGAACGACGGCGTTGACGAAGCGGAGGTCGCCAAGGCGAAGCGACAGCTTGAGGTGTCACTGCTTTCCGGCCTCGGCACGAACCACTCCTTGGCCAACCGCGTTGGGCTTGAGATCTCCTACTTCGGCAAGGTTCGACCGTTGGCGGATCGCATTGCGGAAATTCAGCGCGTTACTGCGGAAGACGTCGTGCGAGCCCTCGGGTCTGTGATTCGGACAGATCGGCGCAGTGTGGTTCGTGTGATCCCCGCTCGATTGCCAATAACACCAAGAGCATCCAAAGCGCCGCAAACCAATGGAGGTGAGCCGTGATTTCAAGATCAATGGCGCTTGCCGTTGCAGTCGCAGCGCTACTGCCGGTCGTACTTATCGGGTGTTCAACCCCGCCGAAGGCGTGGGAGCTACCGCCGCCGCCCGTGCAGGCATCGCGCATCGTTGCCGAAGGCGCGCTCACCCGCGTGACTCTTCCCAATGGTTTGCGAGTCCTGCTGTTAGAGGATCGATCTCTGCCGACGGTGTCGCTTGGGCTGACGATTCGCCGAGGCATTGCGATCGAAGCAAAGGGCAAAGAAGGTGTCGCGGATCTCACTGCAGAGGTCATGCGACGCGGTGCAGGCGATCGCGATGCCCTCGCGATCGCACGCGCAGTCGACGAGTTGGGAGCTCAATTTGGCGCCGCAGCCAGCTGGGATTCTATGGGGATCATGGCCGGTGGGCTCTCGCGAGACGCAACCACGCTGCTTGAACTGGTAGCTGATGTTGCGCTGCGGCCTACGTTTGACGAAGGCGAATTCGAAAAAGCTCGCGACGAACAGCTTGCGGGTCTGAAAGCGAGTCTCGACAACCCCAGCACACTTCTCGGTTGGCAGCTTGAGCGCACGCTCTATCCCGACCATCGATACGGCGTGCCGGGCTCGGGCCTGCCCGAAACGGTTGGCCAGCTCGCCCTCGAAGACGTCCGCGGGTTTCACGCGAGGCTCTTTCATCCCAACAACGCCATCTTCTACGCCACCGGTGACTTCGAC
>JBLHOB010000476.1:0-3071 GCA_047619425.1 Myxococcota bacterium | reverse complement strand
ACAGCCCGCAAACACGTCCGTCTACGGCAACGTGACCCTCGCAGCAGATCTTTCGTTCTACCGGACGCAGATCCTCGACATCATCACACCGCTCTGCGGCAACCGACACCTCACTCCGGACGAAGACTGCGATGACGGCAATACCGCAGACGGAGACTGCTGTTCTTCAACCTGCTCCTTTGAGGCCATTGGCTCGAGCTGTGATGACGGCCTGAGCTGCGAAACCGGCGACCAGTGCGACGAAGCTGGCGTGTGCACCCCCGGCGCAACTCGAACCTGTGACGACGCCGATCCCTGCACCGAGGACACCTGCACGGAACCTTCGAGCTGTGAAAACGTCTTCGCTCCAGGCCCCTCGTGCCCAGCCGCGGTTCCGGCTGCGAGCGCAGCGGGGCGCGCCTCACTGCGCTTTGGCCTCGGCTCCGTGCGAGTGCACTTCACGAACCCCCACTTGCGCGCCGCAACGAGCTTTCTCGGATAGCTTCAGGCCCCCGAATTTGCTAACGAATCGGGCGCAAAACCCCAATACGAGAGTGAGCGGTTATGACGATTGAAAATGTTGGATTCGTAGGTTGGCGCGGCATGGTGGGTTCGGTCCTGCTCGACCGCATGCGCGCGGAAGGCGACTTCGCCGGTATCGCGCCACATTTCTATTCGACCTCGCAAGTTGGGATCCCCGGCCCCGACGTCGGCTGTGAAACCCCGCCACTCCACGACGCGTACGACATCGCGGCACTCGCTCGCCACGAAGCGATCGTCACCTGCCAGGGCGGCGACTACACCAAGCAAGTGCTCCCCGCGCTACGACGCAGCGGATGGGACGGCTACTGGATCGACGCCGCGAGCAGCAAGCGCATGGACGACGACAGCGTGATCGTGCTCGACCCGGTAAACCGCGACGTCATCGATCGCGGGATCCAAACGGGCATCAAGAACTACATCGGCGGCAATTGCACGGTGAGCTTGATGTTGATGGGCCTCGGTGGCTTGTTCAGCAACGGTTGGGTCGAGTGGATGAGCGCCATGACTTACCAGAGTGCCTCGGGTGCCGGTGCGGCAGGCATGCTCGAACTCGTCAAGCAGATGAACGCACTTGGCCACGGGAGCGCGGACTTGCAGGCAAACCCGGCGACCACAGCCCTTGAGATGGACAAGCGACTCGGAGAGCTAACCGCCGGCGATACGTATCCGACCGAAACCTTTGGCGCACCGCTGGCCGGTAGCCTGATCCCGTGGATCGACTCGCGAATGGAAGACGGAGCAACTCGGGAAGAGTGGAAGGCCCATGCCGAGGGCAACAAGATCCTGGATACCAACCCGGAAATTCCCATCGACGGTATCTGCGTACGAGTCGGGGCGATGCGGTGTCACAGCCAGGCATTTACGATCAAGCTGAAGTCGGACATTCCCATCGACGAGATCGAGTCCGCCATTGCGGGCGCAAACGAGTGGGTGAAGTTCGTACCCAACGAAATGGCGGCGACCCGCGAACAACTCTCACCGGCCGCGGTGACCGGGACGATGACGATTCCGGTTGGCCGTGTTCGCAAGCTGCGAATGGGCGGCGACTTCCTCGGCGCCTTTTCAGTTGGCGATCAACTCCTTTGGGGAGCGGCCGAACCGGTGCGTCGTGTGCTGAATATCCTTCGCGAAGCGTAGCGAGAGCGGCTCTCGGGCTCGGCGCTATTTTTCAGTCTCGGGGTCCGGCAGGACAAATGTCTTGTCTTTCAACCGAGCCAGCAGTGCATCGGGGCCGTCGCGATTGATGATCTCTTTGAACTGCGAGCGAAAGTTCGAGACCAGGCTGATCCCTTCGATCACCACATCGATCACCTTAAAGCGATCGTTGCGGTTGCGCACCCGATAGTTCATCCCAATGCCGTCGGCCTTGCCGCCGACAATTACCGTCATCACCGTGACGTCGCCGCGAGGCTCGACTCGGGCGTCTTTGAACTCAACTCTTTCGTTCGCGTATCGCAGCAGGCGCGAGCCGTAGCTGCGTGACAAGTAGACCTTGAATTGGTCTTCAAACTCTTGCTGCTGCTCTTTTGAAAATCGCTTGTAGCTACGCGCAAGCACAAGCCGTGACATCGTGTTGAAGTCAAACTCTCCAAATACGATTTTTTCGAGAGACTTGATCTTCACGTCGTCCGCAACGCCTTCGGCTGCGAGTTCCGCGAGGATCCGGCCCACCGTGGCTTCGACCATGGTTCGTGCCGCAGTCATTTCGCCCTGGGCATCGGCTACTTCGTCGGCAAACGCCGAGGTCCCGACAAGTGCAAACGCGCTTGCCACAACTCCAAGAAATACCACTCGCAACTTACTCGCCATCAATCGGACCCTCATCATATTCTTCCACATCATCAAAATAATAGAGATCGTCTTCATCTTCAGACGTTGGCGCGGCGCCATCATTCATCTTGCTCGCGAGATTGTCCAAATAGGCTGCGCGTACGAAAATGTAGTAGTCGAACGCATCCTTCCGGCTCTGCTCGATTTCTTCGAGATAAAACGCCCGTGTGTTGATCAACCGGGTGCCCGTCGTCGCAAAACTCCACCAGAATGGAATGAAATAGGAGTAAGGCGCACTGCTCGAATCCATCGCCAAGCCGGCAGTTTGACGCGGGGTCGACGGCCCAAAGAAGGGCAGCATCACGTATGGGCCTCGAGGAACCCCCCAGACGCCGAGTGTCTGCCCCCAGTCTTCGTCGTTATCGGGAACCCCTTTCATTGAGGCGACATCGACGAGCCCGCCGAAACCGAGCAGGGTATTTATGACGAAACGGGCAAGATCGACACCAGCGTCGTTGGGCTTTGCCTGCAACAGGTTGTGGACCATGACGACGGGGCGATTGACGTGATCGAAAGCATTGCGGATCCCGGTCTGGGCAAAGTTTGGAAGAACAAAATCCCACCCGGTGGCGACCGGCACTAGGACGTAGTCGTCCAAGCCCTCGTTGAAGGCGAATACCTTGCGATTGGTCTTCTCCCACGGGTCGACTTCTGCTGACGTCGCACAGCCGAATGTCGTCCCGAGAGCGAACACCGCGACCACAGTCGCGACGAACTTG
>JBLHOB010000475.1:0-3097 GCA_047619425.1 Myxococcota bacterium | reverse complement strand
AAAACTGCATGCTACCGACGGCTTCGGTGATGTTGTTGTCGCGCACAAACGAAGCGCGGCGATCAACGGTCAGTGGATGATGCACGGTTGTGACGACAGGCAGTCCGAGCGCTTTTAAGCCAAGCAAACCATAGCCCAGGCACTGCACGTCGTGGACAAGGTCCCAGCGCTCGCCTGCGCGCATGCGTGCACTGATGCTGCGAAATGCGCGCACGCTAAACGCGAATGGCTCAGGCAGAAACCCCAGCCTACTCGCTGCCATCTCGTAGAGGTTCAATGGCTTGAACGCCGCGAGCGGATTCTCTTTCGGAATCATCCCGGGGTAATCGCGGGTAAACCACTTGGCCCAATGCTCTTGGTTCTTGATGCGGTGCACGCGCTCGGCAAAGGGCATTGCGTCGGGGTAGGGCGGGCCGACGAAGACGTCGATTTCAAAGCCCAGACGCGCGAGCTCACGGGATAGAAACCAGAGATAGACTCCCTGGCCACCGCAATTCATGTTGCCGCGGTACGCAACGAAGCACAGGCGCGTGCGCTCCGGCAGCATGGCTAACGAGTGCCGCGCACTGGCTTTTCGGCGTATAGGATCAAGCTCTTGGGACAAACGAAATTGAGCCACTTCTCCAACTTGAACATCAGCTTCGAACCCGTCGCGATGATCAAAAACTGGCGATACATACGCACCAACGCACTGTCGTCGGCGTTGGGCAGATGCATGATTGAGCGCAGCACCCAGTACGGCGTGTGAAAGCCATGGGCAAAGCCAACGCCCTTAGTCGTGAGTCCGGCCTTCGAAAGCGCGATCGCCAACTCTTTGGGCTTGAAGATGCGGATGTGTCCACCGGGGCTCTCAAAGTACTCGTCGCCCATGCGAAGGTAGAGGTGCTCGCTTGTCTCGGTGGGGATGGTGATTGCGAGCCTGCCACCGGGCTTCGTCACGCGCGCCAATTCTTTCGCAGCGTCTTGATAGCTGTGCACGTGCTCCATGACTTCAGAGCAGATCACGCGGTCATAGGTGGCGTCGGCAAAGGGCAGTTGGAAAATATTGCCCTGAGTCATCTCGCCAAGAGAGTTTTGTTTGGCGGCCTCTTTGCGCAGGCGCTTTGATGCGTCGCGCATGGAGGGCAAGTCGAGGTCGAAGCCGACTACGCGCGCGCCATGGCTCAGCATGCCGAAGCAATGCCGGCCTTCGCCGCAACCTGCGTCCAGGACGAGATCGCCCTGGTGAATCTCAAGCCGCTCGAGATCGACGGTGAGTAGCACGGATGGTGTCCTCGAAGACGCTGACCAAGTTTGCGGCCGCGTCGTCCCAACGAAATACGTTTTGTACCCGGCGCCTAGCGGCCAGGCCCATTTTTTCTGCCTTGCCCGGCTCGAGCAAGATGTCTGCTGCTGCGGCCGCCATGGCTTTCGCGTCTCGCGCGGGTACGAGTCGCCCAGTGCGTCCATCCGTGCCAACCACTTCAGGCAAGGCGCCAGCAGCGTTTGCGATTACCGGCAATCCACACGCCATCGCTTCACTGGCCGGAAAGCCAAAGCCCTCAAAAAACGAAGGAACAATCGCTGCGCGGCCACTCGCGTACTGTCGCACGAGTTCGTCGCGTTCGAGCATTTCCTTCACGATCGTAACGCGGTTCTCGAGGCGGTACTTGCGAATGAGTCGCGGTACGAGACCGTTCTCGGGGATGCGCCCATCGACGATCTTCAAGCGCATGTGATCGGGCAAAAGTGAGAGGGCTTCGATCATCGTGCCGATGCCCTTCTTGCGGTCTTCGGTGCGCCCGACAAACAGCAAGTCGTGATCCTTCGGGACGTCTTCGCACGGATGGAAGATGTCGGCGTCGGTGCCGTTGTAGACAACCGGCACGTCCTTCTGTGGGATCTTGAAGTACTGCTCGATGGCTTCGCGCGATGCTTCACTCACTGTGACGATGGTGCTAAGTCGCGGCGCTACTTGCTCTTGCATGAAGAGCGGGAAGTAGAGCGTGCGCTTGATCTTCTTTACAAGCCGCGGGTCGATCGTGTAGTCGGCCTCGCGATCGATGTGCAAAGGATGATGGATCACCGAAACCACAGGCACGCCCATCGCCTTAATCGCAAGCAAGCCCCAGCTCAACGTCTGGTTGTCGAAGACGACGTCGAACTTGTACTTCTCCTGATATTCCTTCCAGCGCATCATCATGCGAAAGCCAAAGGTCTGCATCTCGGGGAAGACGCCGATTTTCGAAACGCCGAGTTCCCACAACGAGAGCGGGCGCAACAACGAAAAGGGTCGCTCGGGGTCGAAGTAATCGGGGTGCTCGGCACCGAAGACATTGTCATTGTGGATCTTGTGAAGCGGGATGCCTTCTTCAAGCTCGGGGTAGGGCGGGCCGGAGAACACATGTACGTCGTGGCCGGCGTTCTTCCACTCCTTGGCGAGATAGGCCGCGTAGATTCCCTGGCCGCCACAAAACATGTTGCCGCGGTATGTAAATAGAGCGATGCGCACTGCAAACCTCCCGGTGCTCGCCAACTGCCATGTCCCTTAAGAAGAAGGGCTTTGGGGTCGCGAAGCAGGCTCGCTAGAACCTGCTGGTTTGTTGCCGGTTTAGCTGCCGTTTGCCGCGGCGTCGGTGGCCGGAAGATCGTCGTCAAGTTCGGGTACGGGCTCGGCCTCCACCTGAATTGTCGCGATCGTGAACCCAACCCAAGCCATCAGACCCAGCACGAACAGGGTCAGGACGGTAACCGGAATGGCGAGTGCCATGTAGCTACCGTTCAAAACCCCAACTACAAACAACAGCGCCAAAACCCCAGCGCCGATACAAATTGCCCATCCCTGACTGCGAGAAGCGTCATTCATTCCCGATTTCTCCAATGTTTTCCGCGATGTCCACGTAACCCCGTGGATTGGGGAGTCGTCTCTGGGACCGCCATTTCCTGCAATGAACCTGCAATGAAGAGGAGGCGAGTCGCGAAGACCTGGATGCGTTTTCCCTGTCTTTTTCCGCAATCCCCTCGCCCGGAGCCAATCGGCCCTCAGGTCGCCAAGACCGCGGCAGTATTCGGCCGAACCGGCGTTCTGTCAATGGACGGAGGGGGATAGAGCTAAGGG
>JBLHOB010000474.1:0-3116 GCA_047619425.1 Myxococcota bacterium | reverse complement strand
ACGAGGAGGTCGACGCCGCCAAGTCCACGCCGCCGCAGGAAACACGCGCTCGAATGCGCGGTGAGTTCATCAAACTGGCCCGAGAAAACTCAATCCAGTACGACCTCGATTGGTCGAACATTCGCCTGGGCAACCTTTTGAACGTGCGGGTCATCTGCAATAACCCGTTCGAGAGCGACATCGAGAAGGTCGCCGAACTCGTGCGAACGATTCAAAAGACGAACCTGCGAAAGACCAGCCTCTCGAAACTCGTCATCCAGTCCTAGCGGTTCGTTCTTTTAATCGCGTGGTCGAGTCTTATCGCAGCAACTTCGCCGTGCTTCTCTGCGTAGCGCTTGTGGTGCTGTGAAGTCGCAGTTGGGTGTGCGGGGCTGAGGGCACAATGGCCGGCAATCTGGTCATCGTTCGCGACGGCTGGTTCGCCCGGTTTCCCAGCGCCGCCTCGCCATGGATGAGGCCTACGCGCTAACGTTTTGCGGTGCCCACGCGTTTGTGGTGCGCAAATCTGGAGCGCTCGATCGATGTCTCGACCCGAACTCGTCCCTGCCCCCATTGAACAGCCAGCATCGGCACCCGTGTCCGAGGACACGCAGTCCGTTGCATCGCAGGAGCCGCTGGATACATCGCAGCCCGCGAGCCGGGAAGAACGGCAGGAGACTCCGAGTAAAAGTCGCGCTTTGATTGTGTTTCTCGTGATCGCCCTTCTGGTCACCGCGACCGTGCTCATGAACCAGTCGCGTCGTGCGTCGACGCTGGCGGGGCAGGTCGCCACTCTTGAAGGTGAGCTCATGAAGTCCCAGGCCGCGGTCTCCAGCTACGAGACGCGATTTGAGCAGGTCCGTGGGGACGTCGATCAACTGGTCTCACAGGTTTTGGCGCTGCAAGGCCGGGTCTCGGAGGAGGTGGTGCCAATAATCCAGCACAATGGTGGCTTTCCGCCCATTAAGGCTGGAGAGTCGCTGCCGCAATCCGGGCTAGACGAGTAGGGGCGGCTCGTGGAGAGGTGATCCCTCTCACCGTCTAAGTCCACCTAGGCGCGTTGATCGGCACGTCGCTAAAGATGCTTGCTGTTCGCAGTTTTGCCTCAATGCCTGCGCATTCCTGTCCGATACACCTTTCAGAATGGTCGCTTGTGCCAAGCGCCTGACTCAATTCCTGGAAGGACTTGCCAATGTTTCTTGACTCCATCGCCGGATGGTTTTCTCACGATCTCGCAATTGACCTCGGAACCGCGAACACGTTGGTATACAGCCGGGGTAAGGGTTTGGTTTGCTCGGAGCCCAGCGTGGTGGCAATCACTACCGATCAGAACGGGGGCGGTGGGCAGAAGGTTCGAGCGGTTGGTCACGAAGCAAAAGAAATGCTCGGTCGTACACCGGGATCGATTCGCGCGATTCGCCCAATCAAAGACGGCGTAATCGCGGACTTCGAAATCACCGAAGCGATGCTTCGATACTTTATTCAGCGCGCGCATAATCGCGGCACGCTCGTTCGACCTCGCGTTGTCATCTGCGTACCGCCCTGTATCACAAGTGTTGAAAAGCGTGCTGTTCGCGAGTCGGCGCTTTCCGCTGGCGCGCGCGAAGTGTTCTTGATCGAAGAGCCCATGGCGGCCGCAATTGGCGCCGGCCTCGACGTCACGGCAGCTCAGGGCAACATGGTCGTGGACATCGGCGGCGGTACAACCGACGTCGCAGTGATCTCCTTGTCGGGCATCGTTACCTCTCGCTCCATTCGCGTCGGCGGCGACAAGATGGACGATGCGATCATCAACTACATCAAGCGCAAGTACAACATGTTGATTGGTGAGCGCACCGCCGAGGCGGTGAAGATCGCAATCGGCGCTGCAGCGGCGCATTCAAAATCAGCAACCCATGAAGTGAAGGGTCGCGATTTGATCGCAGGGATTCCAAAGGTGATCGTCGCTACGAGCGACGAGATCCGCGAAGCCCTCGTCGAGCCGATCCACGCGATCGTCGAGACCGTACACCTCACTCTTGAAAAGACGCCGCCGGAACTCGCCGCGGACATCGTCGACCGGGGCATTATGCTCGTGGGTGGCGGGTCGCTGTTGCGAGATCTTGATCAGGTCCTGCGCCAGGAGACGAAGCTGCCGATCTTGCGCAGCGAAGACCCCTACACCGCAGTGGTCCACGGTGCTGGCAAAGCCCTAGACAACCTTTCGTTGTTGAAGGAAGTGTCGCTTCAGTAGCACTGAACGCTTCGAAGCCCAGGCAATGTCCTGAGCACGCTAATCTGAGTGCGGTTCGCTTCCTTACGGTGTGTTGTTGTAAGGATCGCGAAGCTCAGCGCTTGGTGTTGCGCGAACGTCGCCTCAACTGAAATTCACTTACGGCTTGGCTGTGCTCTCGGTAGGTCTTCGAGAACTTGTGCGTGCCGTTGTTGCGTGAGACGAAGTAGAGGAAGTCGCTCTGCGCGGGTTGGATCGCAGCTCGCAGTGCTTCGATCCCTGGGCTCGCGATGGGTCCGGGTGGCAAGCCGGATATCCGATAGGTGTTGTAGACGTTCGTGTCGTCGCGCAGATGCTTACGCGTGATGTTCCCGTCGAAGTCCTTGATCCCGTAAATCACCGTCGGATCGGTCTCGAGTCGCATCCTCTTCTTGAGGCGGTTGTGAAAGACGGACGCGATCAACGGACGCTCTTCCGGGGCCGCCGTTTCCTTTTCAATGATCGACGCTAGGGTGACGATCTCCACGCGCGAGAGCGACTGCTGGGCCGCGATCTTTGCAAGATCTGCCCACACGCGTTTGAACTGAGCAACGAAGATCCCCGCCACTTCTTGGGCGCTTAGGTGTCGAGGCATTCGATACGTTTCAGGGTAGAGGTAGCCTTCGAGGCTGCTTGCATCCAAGCCGAGGCTCCTTACAAAGGCTTCGTTGTACACCGCTTCAAGAAAAAGTTCTCTGTCTGCGAGCCCGGCTTCTTCAAGGCGCACGGCGATCTCGGTAGCGCGCATGCCTTCCGGCACGACGACTTCGTAGGTTTTGACTCGGCCCGACACGAGCCGGTCCAGGATTGTTTGCCCCGACCAGTTCGCTGAAATCTCGTACTCGCCGACCTTCAACTTGCCCGTGTCACCGCGATAACGAGCCAA
>JBLHOB010000473.1:0-3144 GCA_047619425.1 Myxococcota bacterium | reverse complement strand
AGATGGCAGACGTCGGCACCGATGATGCCCGGTGAGGTCAGGCCCACCTGGGCGTTCATGTTCGCACCATCCATATACACCTGTCCGCCGCGCTGGTGCACGGTTTGGCAGATCTCTTGGATCGGCAGCTCGAAGACACCATGAGTTGAGGGATAGGTGATCATCAAGGCGCCGAGAGTGTCGCGGTACTGTTCGGACTTGCTGACGAGATCTTCAACGTCGACATTGCCGTTTGAGTCGCATGCCACTGCGACACATTCAAAGCCCGCGATGGCGGCGCTCGCTGCATTTGTGCCGTGTGCCGAGACGGGGATCAGGCAGATGTTTCGGTCGTTGTCGCCACGTGACGTGTGAAAGCGTCGGATCGCGAGGAGCCCCGCGAGTTCGCCCTGGGAGCCCGCATTGGGCTGCAGCGAGACTGCGGGCAAGCCGGTAATGCTCGCCAGCCACGATTCGAGTTGCTCGAACAGCAGGGCATAGCCCTCGGTCTGCTCCTTGGGCGCATAGGGGTGCATGCGTCCAATTTCGGGCCATGTCACCGGGAGCATTGCGCTGCACGGGTTGAGTTTCATCGTGCACGAGCCGAGCGGGATCATCGACGTGTTGAGTGAAAGATCCTTGGCCTCGAGGCGGTGGATGTAGCGCAGCATTTCGGTTTCCGAGCGATAGCGATGGAAGACCGCGTGGGTGAGGAAGTCGCTCTTGCGTGCGAACGCCTCGGGGATGTTGCTCTTGGCGCGAACGAATAAATCGTCGACGTCCTTCGCGGTGCAGGCCGTTGCGCCAAAGGCTTCGAGGATGTGCCGCACATCGTTTGCGTCGCTGGTTTCGTCAAGCGCAATGCCCACGCTGCCGTCGTCGTAGCTGCGAAGGTTGACGCCGCGATCCGCCGCGCCGGCGACGACCTGTGCGCCATCAACTCTGGCGCTCTTTCCGCTTCGGACCCGAAGCGTGTCAAAAAATGGAAGTTCACCCAGATCAAGGCCGAATTCGCGCAAGCCGAGTGCAAGGGCCGCCGTGTGTCCGTGTGTGCGTCGCGCAATTCGGCGCAGGCCATCGGGGCCGTGATACACGGCGTACATGCCCGCCATGATCGCGAGTAACACTTGAGCCGTGCAGATATTGCTCGTGGCTTTGTCGCGGCGAATGTGTTGTTCGCGGGTTTGCAACGCGAGGCGATAGGCGGGTTGGCCGTGACGATCGCGCGACACACCGACGAGTCGGCCGGGCAGCTTGCGCGCATACTTTTGCTGGGTCGACAAGAAAGCCGCGTGCGGCCCTCCAAAGCCCATCGGGACGCCAAAGCGCTGGGTGAGCCCCACCGCGATGTCGGCACCAAAGGAGCCCGGCGGTTCGAGCAGCACGAGGGAAAGAAGATCGCAAGCAACGACAACAAGCGCGCCGGCTTCGTGGGCGCTGTCTACAACCTGTTGCGGGCTTTTGACTTGACCGTCGGTCGTCGGGTATTGCAGCAATACGCCGCAAAGGTCCATGGCTTCGTAGTCGATGTCCTGGGCAGCGCCGACATGCACCGTGAGCCCAATGCCCGCTGCACGCGTGCGCACGACACCAATGGTCTGTGGGTGGCAGTCTTCACTGACGAAGAAGCCAGCCTTCTTGCCGTTGGTTACGGCTTTGCACATGGCCATGGCTTCCGCGGCAGCACTCGCTTCGTCGAGCAGCGAGGCATTGCAAAGGGGCAGGCCCGTAAGATCGCTTACGGCGGTTTGAAAACTGAGCAGCACTTCGAGTCGCCCTTGAGAGATCTCCGCCTGATAGGGTGTGTATTGCGTATACCAGCCTGGGTTCTCGAGG
The DNA here is from genome assembly GCA_047619425.1 of Myxococcota bacterium. Taxonomy (GTDB): domain Bacteria; phylum Myxococcota_A; class UBA9160; order UBA9160; family UBA4427; genus DUBZ01. Next base: position 1,329 of record JBLHOB010000473.1, on the reverse strand, counting down.
ATGTTGCGTTGAATGACGGGCGGGACGACGGTGTCCGAGAACCCCATCCCAATACACGACCGCATGACGCGGTTGCTCGAGACCATTGTCTTGAGGGCTTCGAGCAGTTCGAACTCGCCGCGGGCATCACTCGTCAAGTTGTCGAGTGCCATCGGCTCTTTGAGTTGGATCGCCTTTGGGACGGCCTCGTCGGTGAGCGCGTCGAGACTCGCGTATCCAAGCGTTCCGAGCATGGAGGCGACATCGCCGGCGCGGGGGCCGAGATGGCGTCGCGCAAATGTGTCGACCGGAAGTTGCGCGCCGACGTTTCGTACGGGTGCGATCGTTGTCTTCGTCATAGCCAGTCCTCAGCGAATTTTCGGCCGTAAGGGCCGCAGGCGCCGGGAGTTTAACGCGATCTGTTCGCGAAGCTTTGGACGAAGAGATCTATCTTGATCGAGAATGCGATGAGATGGCATTGTTCGGGCTGCGCGATGGGACGGGACCGCTCTCCCCGGTTCGAGACCGGGAAAAAACGCCGTTGCAATCCAGTTTGGATAACTGCGTTCTGCTGCTTACGGCTCGGCTTGAAAGAGCCCTTCGAGGGCCAAAAGTGCGCCGGGCGCCCCATGGACGAGTAGCCGGTCACCGGCGCGCGGCGCAAACATCGGCCCGGGCACCGCGTCGATTGCACCGTCGCGGTCGACGGCAACGATGCTTACGCCAGTCCGCGCCCGGAGATCGAGCTGGCCAAGGGTTCGGCCGGTATTGAACGAGTCGGGCACCGTGACCCAGTCGTGCTCTTCTTCGCGCAGCAGTTCCACGAGCCAGGGGTCCATTTCAAACTCTGGTGCAAAACGAATGACGCCATAGTCCTCGTCGCGCAGCGCGTCTGCGAACTTTTGGATCGCGCCCGGATGAAAGTCAAAATGAGTGAGTGCTTGTCTCACGAGCTCGATGCTGCCTTCGTACTCTTCGGCGACTACGGCGCTGGCGCCGACTGCCTCGAGTTGATCCACCTCGCCGACGTATCGGGCTCGAGCCAAGATCTTGAGGTTTGGCGCAACGGCCCGAATTCTGGCCACGATGCGCCTTGTGGCCAGGGGATCGGAGATCGCCACGGTGACCATTTTCGCGTTCTCGACATCAAGACGTTCCAGAAACGATGGCCGGGCCGCGTCCCCGAATACAATCTGCTCGCCGCGGGCCGCTGCTTCTGAGACCGTGGTCGCATTGGCGTCGACGACGATATAGGGCAATTGCTGGGATTTGAGGAGCTTCGCAAGCGTGCGTCCCGCCGGGCCGTAGCCGATCACGATTACGCGTCCCTCCTCGTCGCGAGTGCGTTCG
>JBLHOB010000472.1:0-3148 GCA_047619425.1 Myxococcota bacterium | reverse complement strand
GGCCGGTCATTGGCTCGATGAAGGACCTCGAAGCGGCCAGCCTCGACGATGTGCATCAATGGTTCAAAGACTACTACGGCGCCGCCAACGCGACCGTGACGATTGCCGGCGACGTCGACCCGCAAGTCGTCCTGCAAAAAGTCAAAGACAACTTCGGCGAAATCCCAGCGGGTCCACCCGTGCGCCAACGCATGGAATGGATTAGTGAACGCCTTGAGCCATCGCGGCTTGTCACCTTTGATCGCGTGCCTCAAACCCGCATCATCAAGACCTGGAACGTGCCGAAGTTGGGCACGGCGGAAGTCGACTACCTCGGCATCGCGGGCGGCATTTTGAGCGCGGGCAAGTCGTCACGCCTCCAGAAGCGCCTCGTCTACGAAGACAAAATTGCAACCGACGTTGCGGCCTTCACCTGGGAAAGAGAACTCGGTGGTCTCTTCATCATGTGGGCAACCGTCTCGCCCGGCGCCGACCCAGCCGACGTTGAGCGAGCAATGGACGAAGAGCTTGCGCGCTTGACCACGAAGGGACCTTCGCGCAACGAAGTCGCGCGAAGCCAGGCGGAATTCCGCGCTTCGTTTATCCGCGGGATCGAATCCGTAGGCGGCTTCGGCGGCAAGGCCGACATCCTCGCGCAGAGCCAAGTGTTCTCCGGCAATCCTGACGCCTACCAAAACAGCCTCGACCACATTGCCAACGCGACGCCCAAAGACATCAAGAAGGCACTGAAACGCTGGATTCACAATGGAGCCTTCGTACTTGAGGTTCATCCCAACCCCGAAGGCATAACCCACGAAAGCCCGATCGACCGAGCACGTCTTGCGAAGGTCGGCCCTCCCCCGGAAGTCGAGTTTCCAAAACTCGAGCGCACCACTTTGGACAACGGGCTTGAGATCATCGTGGTCAAACGCGACGCGGTTCCCGTCGTCTCATTCAAGCTAATGATCGACGCCGGCTACGCAGCCGACCATGGAGTTACACCCGGCACTTCTCGGCTTACGATCAAAACGCTAAACGAAGGGACCCAGAGTCGGACGGGCTTTGAGATCTCTGAAGAACTTGCGCTGCTCGGAGCCAACCTTTCCACCGGCGCAGACCTCGACACCTCCTGGGTTGAGCTTTCGGCCTTGCGCGAGAGCATGGACGAGGCCCTCGACATATTCGCCGACGTCATACTGCGGCCTACCTTTAAATCAGAGTCTCTCGAACACCAACGCACAATGCAGCTGTCAAAGATCGACAGCGAAAAGATCACGCCTCTTCAGATCGGACTTCGCATCTTCCCAGGCCTGCTCTACGGCAAGGAACATGCGTACGGCTTGCCCTTCACCGGCTCGGGTACAACCGAATCGGTCAACAGCATCCGCAAAGAAGACCTGCGCGCTTTTCACGAGACCTGGTTCAAACCCAACGCCTCTTCTCTGATCGTTGTCGGAGACACGACGGCAAGTGAGATCGTGCCGAAGCTCGAGCGCTTGTTCCGCAAATGGGAGCGCGCCGAAGTACCGGTCAAGAACATCGGCGAAGTGGCGCATCGCGAGAAGTCCACGGTCTACATGATCGATCGCCCAGGGTCGGTCCAGTCAATGCTCTTCGCAAGTCACATCGCTCCGCCCAAAGCGAACGACCACGAGCCGGCCATTGAGGCGATGAACCATTTGTTGGGCGGAAGTTTTAACTCGCGAATCAATCGCAACCTTCGCGAAGAGAAGCATTGGTCCTACGGAGCGCGGAGTGTCTTTATTGGCGCGCGCGGGCAACGGCCGTTTCTGGTTTATGCCCCCGTTCAAACCGACAAGACTGCGGAGTCGATGGCGGAGATTGAACGTGAGCTGCGCGAGATTCAAACCACTCGCCCGCCGACCGCAAAAGAAATCGAAATCACCAAGAAGAAGCGCACGTTATCCCTGCCCGGCAAATGGGAGACCGCAGACGCCATCGCCGACTCCATTGCCGAAATCGTGCGTTTCGGTTTCGAGGATGACTTCTGGAACCACTACGCCGAAGGCCTGCGCGCACTGACCGACGCGCAAGTTTTCGAGGCCGCCAAGCGTACGCTCAAGCCCAACGCATTAGTCTGGATGGTGATTGGCGATCGCGAGGTGATCGAACCGAAAATTCGCGAACTCGGCTTTGGGGATATTCAGTTTCTCAGCGCTGACGGGGAGCCGATCCCATAGGCGACGATCATGCACTCCGGGCCGTTAGCGATCCGTCGCAGCCCGAGTCTCTGGATGCTCTGTGTTGCGCTTCTCAACCAGCGAAGCGAACAGCCTCGGCTCGATCATCATGCTCGTGGTAAACGGACCTTCTGGGTGATCGATCAGCCAGACGTGCATCATCTCGGGGCTGCGATGGGTAGGGGTGCCTTCTTTGCAGCTGCCCGCTTCGTCGCTGATGCCGACGGAGATCAACCCTTCGAGTAGGCACAGCGCGCGCTTCCAGACGTGATAGTGCCAGATGGTCAAGTTGCCCCCGGGCTGAGGGCCTCGTCCGAGTGGCTTGTCTACGTAGAACATAAAGCCCGACAGGCGTTTTCCGTTTGGCGTGCCGTAGTACATCAGGAACTCCGGCCGGTTTGGGTCGAGCACGCGGTCGTCGAGTATGAACTCCCGGTTTTCGTAGTGGCGCCGGTCTTCAAACATCAACTGAAAGCCGTCATTTAGCCCGGTCTTGAAGTCATACCAACCGTGTTCAAGCGCCGCGCGATAGCACTCCTCAACAAAAGTGTTCGCGGCTGCACGCTGCTCGGGGGTCGGCTCGATGGACGGTGCCCAGGCCGACAACTCCCACAGCACCATCTGCGGCGACTCCTGAGGCTCTTTCGGGATCTGCGATTCTGGCCGCCAGGTCTTTTCAAACGGCACGACACGCCTGGCGAAGCGCTCGGGACCCGCTGGCGTTTCCGCCATATCGCTGCAACCAAAAAACCCAACCGCTACAACGAAGCCCACGATGAGACACGGCAACCACGTCGTGACATCAAACGGCCCTCGACACTTCGACCCATTACTCATCGTATTTCCTCTATTCTTGTCCCCGGCGCTCGGCCCTCGCCGCTTTAGGCTTTACGTTCAGCTGCTCGACTTCGCGTGCCGCTGGGTTCAAGGCCAAGCCGATGTCTCCAAGCGATTGGATAAAGGCATAC
>JBLHOB010000471.1:0-3156 GCA_047619425.1 Myxococcota bacterium | reverse complement strand
AGTTCACTGCCAGATGGCTCGGCAATTTGAAGTTCTTGTCGAGCACATCGATGAACATCACCGCCATCGAATCCTGATCGACATTGGTCGTATTGTTGTAGACGCTGTCGAGTTTGTACTCGTGGTCCTCAAAGAGCGGCAACCCGTCTTTGCTCGAGAACGACTCCACGCTCGTCAGCCCGATACGGTCCGTTGGGCCGGAGGCGGCGCTGCGGAACACGATGCTGTTGTCGGTGAGATCAAACAGCGATGCCGACTCTGCAAACGGGTGCAGGTGCACCGCGATGTAGTGGACACGGGTATCGAAGGGAACCTTCATCCCGTTGGTCACGAGGGTTCGATTTTCTTCGCACCCGGGTTTCACCACCCAATGGGCAACGAACTTCCCGCCCTCTGGCCCGAGGAAGCCTCGATTGCCCGCAGGCGCACCGACGCTGCAACAACGCTCGCCGTGCTCAGGGCTACAACGAAGGTCGCGACGAAAAACAAACAAGTTTTGTAAATAGGACTATGGGTGGGCACGGACATTCTCCTTCTCGCGAGACGAACTACTAAACGGCCCGCATCCTATGACGCGTCGAGCCGGAACGATGTTCGGCCGAGAATCGACATCAACTTTTCACGAACATGCAACTCACGCGCGCCCCAATCGTGAAAGCAAGCTAGATTGGTCCCCCCTCGGTCCCTCGAGGCCGAGACGGTGTCAGACGCAAATCCAGTGAATACTCCCATGATCCATACCCCCGACGAAGCAACCATTGCCGAAGCCCTCGCGCGCTTTGGCCACGCCTCATTTCGTCCTGGGCAGCGCGAAGCTCTCGAGACCATCTTCGACGCCGGACAACTTTTGCTCGTCGCTCCGACGGGAGGAGGCAAGAGCCTCACCTATCAATTACCCGCCCTACTCATGGGCGGCACGACGCTTGTCGTATCCCCGCTGATTTCCTTGATGGAAGACCAGGTCAACGCTCTTGAAGAGACCGGAGTTCGTGCCACCTATCTCGCCTCCACTCTCGACGGGCCCGAGATGTCGCGCCGGATCGACAGCCTCGCGAACGGCGAATATCAAATCGTCTACGTGGCACCGGAGCGGCTGAGCTCACCCAGCTTCCGCCACCTTCTCACCAAGTTCGATTGCCCGCTGGTCGCAATCGACGAAGCGCACTGCATCAGCGAATGGGGCCACGACTTTCGCCCCGACTACATGCAGATCGGCAACTTGCTGAAAGACCTTCCCAACGCTCGGGTGCTGGCCTGCACCGCGACGGCGACGCCCATTGTGCGTGATGAGATCCTCGAGAGACTCGGCCTACCGGCAGAAACTCGGCAGATCGTTCGCGGCTTTGCGCGCCCCAACCTCGCACTACGAGTCCGCGACGTTTCGAGCAAAAAAGAACGCAATCAATGGGTCGACGACTCCCTCGTCGAGGCGTTAGGGGCACCGACCACTCACGCAGGCGCCGTCATCATCTACTCGCCCACCCGCAAAGCGACAGAGGCCGAGTGCGTTCGACTCGAGAGCGTGGGCTGGGACGTTGCCGCCTACCACGCGGGGCTCGACGGCGAACGGCGCGGCGAAGTGCATCGCGCGTTCAGCCAAGGCAAGCTCGAAATCGTGGTCGCGACCAACGCCTTCGGCATGGGGATCGACCGCAGCGACGTGCGCGCAGTCATCCACCTCGCACCACCGGGCTCAGTCGAATCGTATTATCAGGAGGTGGGTCGCGCGGGTCGTGACGGCGAGGACGCCTTCGCGATGATGTTCGTTTCGTCGACCGACATGCCCAGGCGTCGCAACCTAATCGAGAGTGACAATTCCGGCGCAGTCCCCACCGAAGAAAGCGTCCAGCACAAGTGGAACTTGTTTCTTGAGTTGATGCGATTTGCCGAGGGGGGCAGCTGTCGACACGACACGATCTTGCGGTACTTCGGAGACGAGGAGGAAACCCTCGCTGGCTGCGGGCGCTGTGACGTATGCCTCCAGTTCGCTTCGGGTGCCGAGAACCATCTTGAGGCCACCCCCGAAGAAGTGTCGTTGGTTGTCCGCAAGGCACTCGCTGGCGTTGCCCGCGTGCACGGTAAGTTCGGGCTCGGCGCCGCGGTGGCATTGTTGCACGGACAGAAAGACCCTCGACTCGAGCGAGAAAACCTCAACCAGACGACGACCTTTGGCGTCCTCTCCGACCACACCGAAGATTGGCTGACCCGCTTGCTGCGACGTTGCATTACCGCGGGTTGGGTCGACTTCTGGGGAGGCGACCGGCCGGTCGTCATATTGTCCGCCGAGGGCGCGGCCGTGATGCAAGGTGAGCGCAATGTACGGTTGCTGCTGCCGCCACTCGTAAAGCCCGGCAAAGCCAAGGCGAGCGGCGGGCGCGCAAAAGGCCCGGGATCCAGTGCCGGCCCGGACGCCGAGAACTTCAGCATCGCCGAACGCGAACTTTTTGAAGCGCTGCGCAACCACCGGCTTGAAGTCGCCCGCGCCGAAAGTGTGCCGCCGTACGTTGTCGCGAGCGACCGAACCCTGCGCGAGATCGTGATGGACCGGCCGCTCAATCAAGCCGACCTGCAGCGCGTCCACGGGATCGGGGCCACCAAGGCAGAGCGCTATGGAGACGGCTTGCTCGAGGTCGTGCGACAAGCGCGAACCTCGATCGGCGAACTGCCAAGATAAAGAGCAGGGAGAACGCCATGACTGAAATTCCGAAGACCCTCGACCGCATGCTCGCAGCTTGGAACGAACCCGACGCGACCAAGGTTCGCGGACACGTCGACGCGGCACTTTCACAGGACGTAGTTTTTATCGACCCAAGCCATTCGATCGTCGGCAAAGATGCTTTCGAAGCCATGGTCCACGACTTCCGAGCGCAATTTCCCGGCGCAGTCTGCTCGCGGGCGAGCGGCATGGATAGCCACCACAACCTATTCCGATACAACTGGGAAATTCACCGCGGCGAAGAGTTGCTGCTACCCGGTTTCGACGTTGCCGAACTCAACGACGCGGGCATGGTGTGCCGCATCGAAGGATTCTTTGGCCCCTTGCCCAAGGCTTGAGTCCGAGGCTCTTGATCCATCGCTTGGCAGCGAGCGCCCCGCTAGAGCCCGTCGCTGAGCCCGGCGACGAACAGCGGCTCGATCCCCATCGAAGCCGCGTCG
>JBLHOB010000470.1:0-3185 GCA_047619425.1 Myxococcota bacterium | reverse complement strand
GAAGTGAAGACGCTGATCCCCGCTGTCTTTACAACGCAGACCTACGACACCCTCTATCTCGACGGGATGTTCCGCCACGAGTCCTTTACGGCGTGGACTTTCACCATGCCGGGCCGCGGCATGAGGCGTGACACGGGTGACGAGTACGCGAAGGCGATCCGCCACCGCCCACACAACGAAGTGGGCGAGCGATACTTTGGTGCGCCCCTTGCCTGGTATCAGGACTGGATCGGCAGCCCGTCGCGACGCGACCCGTATTGGCAACAAGAAGAAATCAAATATCTCTCGGCAAACCCCGAGCGGATCAACGTGCCGATCTTGATGATTGGTGGTTGGTACGACGTCTTCTTTGGCCCGCAGTTCAAGGACTGGGAACGTTTAGCGACGCAAAGCGAAAGTCGCTTTGTGATCGGCCCTTGGACCCATATCGGACAAAGTGGCGAGGCAGTCGACACCCCCAATGCAGGCGGTGGTTTAACGCAGTGGTCGCTGGTGCTCGATTGGTTTGGGCATCACTTAAAGGGCGAGGCGCTCGCCAATCCACCCGGCATTTCGGTCTACTCGATGGGAACCAACGAGTGGCTTGAGCACAAGACGTGGCCGCCCAGAACGAAAGCAATTCGCTTCTATCTCGGAAACGATGGTGACCCCCATGCGTGCGCGGGGGGGAGTTTGCGCGGGGAAGCCGCGCAAAGCGGTGGTGAAGTGAAGTTCGTCTACGATCCCGAAGATCCAGTTCCAACGCGGGGGGGCTCTGGGATGCTGGCGTTTATCTTGCCCGGCTTCGACGGCGCTCCACCGGCCAACGTCTGGCAGGGGGACTTGTGCAAACGCGAAGACATTCTCTCCTATGTAAGTGAGCCATTGTCCGGAGCGCTTCACATAGCCGGCGCAATCAAGGTGGCGTTGACGGTGGCGTCGACGGCGCCCGACACGTCGTTTACCGCCAAGTTGGTCGAGGTCTATCCCGATGGTCGCGCGGTCAATATTCGCGACGGCGTTACGACGCTGGCTTATCGCAATGGCAGTGACGATCCTCAGGGCTATGACGCGGGCAGCCCTGTTGAAATCACCCTCGAGTTTTGGCCGATCGACTGGAATGTCGCAGCTGGCTCGCGCCTGCGACTGGATGTCTCGTCATCGGATTTTCCGAAGTTTCACGCGCATTCGAACCGCGCTGGAGTTTGGTCCGCGCAAACCGATTCGGTGAAGGCCGAGCAGCGAGTCTACACCGGTGCTGCAACGCAGAGTTGGCTTGAGCTGCCGATCGTCGCAGGGCACTAGCGGACATCTTGGCGCGTGCCTGCGCGGCACCAAGGTGACTTCGTGCTACCTGCGCTCTTCGCCACTCGCGATGGGAAGTATCACTCGAAAGCACGTGCCTCCGAAGGGCGGCGATTCGATTTCGAGTTTGCCCGCGTGGTCGCCGACGACACCGTGTACGACCGAGAGCCCCAGCCCGGTACCGCCCGTCTCGAGGCGTGTTGTGTAGAAGGGGTCGAATACGCGTGGGCGGGCTTTCTCGTTGATCCCATTGCCGTTGTCGGTAACCGCAATCTCGGCACTCCCACGCACGAGCGTGGTTTGAACGAGGACCGAAGCCCCGCCTGGGCGCGACTCTGCGGCGTTGCGAACGAGATTCAATATGGCCTGTTCGATGTTGATCGGGCTCACCATGACGAGAAGGCTTTCGTCTGTCGTTTCGACGTGTAGCTCACCGCCACATGCTTGGACGTAGTTTCGAGCGAGTTCGCTTGCCCTTCGGACGATCGGATTCAGGTCTTCTACCCACTTCGATGTTTGCTCGTCTCGCGAAAATTGAAGGATACTTTTTACGATGCGGCCGCATCGCCTCGCCTCGTCGAGAGCTGTTTCAAGTGCTTGCTGGCGGATCTCTGGGGCGTCTTCATCTTCGCCAGACAGCAACGCAAACTCACTCGCTGCGACAATACCGCCAATCGGATTATTGATCTGATGTGCGATCCCGGCCGCCAGTGTGCCAACGGTTGCGAGGCGCTCCCTCAAGCGCAACTGCTCACGTGAATCGCGCAACTGCTCGCCGCGTTCTGCAAGACCATGCTCCAGCTGCAGTCGCTGCTGCTCAAGCAAATTGTCTGTGCGTTTGCGCTCGGTGATGTCCATGCCCTGGCACAACAAACACAACTGCCCGCCCATCTTGATGGGCTCGGTTGAACCGAGCAAACAGAGGGGCCGACCGTCCCTGGTTCTTATCGGGATTTCGGATGTGCTCAGTGTACCGTCGTGCTGCACGCGCTTCATGATGTTCTTGCGAGCGGAAGGACTGGGCCAGACTCCCATCTTAACGAGGTTTCCGCCGATCACTTCCTCGCGCGAATAGCCGATCAACTGGCAAAACTGTTCGTTGACGTCCAGTACTTCGCCCGTTTCGGCAACGGTCAAAACAAGTATCGCTGGCGCGCGGCGAAACGCCGCCGCGAAAAGCGCTTGGCTGTCGACCAGGTCGGACTCTGCCTGTCGGCGCTCAAGGGAATTCGCGACAGCTTGCTCGCGAGATCGGTTGGCACTCTGCACTGCACGGGCGAGCACGTAGTCGGCGATTGAGATCCCGACGCCGCACACCGCTGCCATGATCGTGGTGCTCCAAGCGATAACGCTTTCGCTTTGGGAAAGTGGCGAGTACATGGCACCCGCCGCCAAAAGTGCCGTAGCGATCGCCGTCCACGCGAGTCCGGCACGAATGCCGCCGACCGTCGCAGCCGCCAAGGGGATTGAGATGAGACCAACAAAAATCGGCGTCGGCGATTCTGTTAAGAAGGGACTCGCTACGACGCATGCCGCGAGAAGGGTGCATAGGTAGTGGATCGGGATGTAGAGTGTTGCCGTGCGGTGCAACAGGTAGAGGGTAAAGGCGATCGGCAATAGCGCGAACGTCGCAAGGAATGCTCTGTGTTGTTCGCCTGCCAGGAAGTGGGCGATGCTATAGATGAAGCTCGTTGCGCCACTCGCTGCGACGACGAAGAGCAACAGCCTGGCCCGTCGTTTTACCTCCGAGCTGATCGCCTTGTTGTCGTGCAGCAACGCGTCGGGGATCAGTTGATCGACCCAAGCCAGAAAGCTAATTGTACGCTCAGTGGTGTTACGCATTTCGGTCAAAATTTTAGCCTCTTGAGTGAGGCAGGCAATGACGCAATGAACCGAGTGCG
>JBLHOB010000469.1:0-3198 GCA_047619425.1 Myxococcota bacterium | reverse complement strand
CGGGTAACGACGAGGTCGTCGAGTTTCCCGATGGTGTTTTCATCAGCGAAACCGTCATGGCACCGCGAGTCGGTTCGCAGGCTGAAGACGACGGCTACCTAATCACCTTTATTTCCGACCTCAACCGCGACTGCTCGGAGTGTCTAGTCTTCGACGCTGCGAGTCCATGCGATGGACCCGTTGCCCAAATACGCCTCCCCGAGCGAATCTCAAGCGGAACACACGCAACGTGGGCGCCGGCAGCGGACCTTTAACGCGACACTGCATTTGATCGCAAGTGCCCGCCCTGCCCCCGGCTGCCACGTGAGCCGAGAGGACGATTTCCCCATATACTCCCGCCCGCACGACAACTTGAACGACAAACAGTAGAACGACTTGGCAACGGTGGTAGATCGAAGATGAAAGTTTTGGTCACAGGAGCAGCGGGCTTTATCGGCTCAACCCTCTGCGAGGCATTGCTCGCTCGCGGCGACGAAGTGGTTGGGCTCGACAACTTCAACGATTTCTATGATCCGGCTCGCAAGCACGCCAACGTCGCCGGGTTCCGCGAGCATGCGCGGTGCAGCTTTATTGAAGTCGACATCACCGACGAAAAGGCCGTGGGTGATCTATTCGCAGCACACCGCCCCGATGCCGTCGCGCACCTCGGCGCCTATGGAAACGTTCGATACTCGATCGGGCGCGCCCTACTCTACAACCAAGTAAACATCACGGGTTCACTCAACGTGCTCGAAGCGGCCCGCACAAACGACTGCCAACAGTTTGTATTCGCCTCGACGTCCTCGGCCTACGGCAATACCGAGGTGCTGCCGTTTGTCGAAACCGACCCCTGCAATCTGCCGCTAGCACCCTACCCGGCTTCAAAGAAAGCGATCGAAGTCATGGGCCACACCTACACGAACCTGCACAACATGAACTTTACCGCCGTGCGTTTCTTCAGCGTCTACGGGCCTCGCGGACGCCCGGACATGATGCCCTTCATGGTGACGGACCGAATCTATACCGGCGAAGAGATCACTCTCTTTGACAGCGGACGCATGAAGCGCGACTGGACGTACATCGACGACATCGTCGCAGGCGTGATGAGCGCCATCGACACCCCGCTCGGCTACGAAATCATCAACCTGGGTCGAGGAGAACCGGTATTGATGTCCGACTTCGTCAGCACGGTCGAGCAATTGATCGGCAAAAAGGCGAATCTAGTGACGCCGGATGCCCCTGCAAGCGAACCGAAAATTACGTTTGCAAACATCGACAAGGCACAACGTTTGCTCGGTTACGCTCCGAAGGTACAGGTTGAAGAGGGTCTCGCACGGATGTGGTCGTGGTATCGTGACGAAGTAGCGAGCTAAAGATCCAATCAAACCGTACGGAGACGCAACATGGCCAACCAATCCCTCGTCCTAAACCTCGGAAAAATCCTCGTCGCGGCCCTCTGGGTCGCCACCGTAACGGCCGTAGTTACGCCCGGACAAAGCACCCTGCTCGAAGCGGGACGGCTTGCCTTCTGGTGCACGGCCGCCGCTCACGTTGTCGAATGCTTGATCTTCTTGCCAACGCTCCGGGGCAGTGGCACCGAAGCGAATCGAAGTCTCGGAGAGAACATCCTGCTGACGCTAATCTTCGGCGTCTTCCACTACGCGACACTCAAACTCGAGGCGTCGGACGAGCCTGCCGCTTAGCGGCCGAGCCACCCGCGGACCGTAGCTCGCAGTCGGCCAAGCAAAATCGCAATCCGACTCGGGCGCACGGAACGCTTGCCCTTTGCGGCCCGACTCATCAGTACTTCGGCGATCGGGCGCCGGTCGAGCCTGCTCAAGAGCGTCATGGCCTCGCTGCACGGCGGACATCCGTCGAGGTGTCGCATTAGCGATACGTACTGCGCGTAGGCAAGCCCCTCACCATCGCGATGCAGCGCAATCAGGTCTTCCGAACTTGGGTGTCGATCCGGGCCACCGCAAGCGGCGCGCACCATGGCCTCGACCTTCGACCAATTGGCAACCACCAGCGAACAGTCCTGACACACCGGATAGTGTCGTCTAAAATCGCGCCACTCTTCGAGTTGTGGTTCGACGAGAAACGCGGGCAAGTCGAGTTCCAACGACTTCAGGCAACTCTTTACGCGTTCATCCCCACCACTTGCACCCTGCGGCTTGTGAAGCGAGCAGCGTTCGCGCAAATCCCAAATGCTTTCGCGCAAGAAACGCTTCACCATACGCAGGGGAATTTTGCGATGGGCAGCGACTTGGTCAAAGCTTCGCCCGTCGCCAAACACATCCGCCACAACCAGGGACCGCTGTTCGGGCAGCTTCTCGACCTGCTGGGCAAATTCAGCCACGATCGCGTCGACATCGTCCGTGTGAGGCTCGGCCATGTGGGTGGTCTCACACCAGGGCAACTCGCCGTCTGACGTCCAGTGCATCGCAGCACGCAGAAAGAATGCGAGTTCATCAACGGATGTGCGCCGCACCAAGGCGGGAATCTGAGTGGCTAAGACGGGCGGCCCACTTAACAACTGGCCAAGCACGCCTTCGATAAACACCTCCCAACGATCTTCAAAATCGTAGGCTCGAAACTCAACGAGCACTTCGGTGATCATTCGCGTGGTCTTGATCAACGCCGGCAAAGACCCGCCTCGCAGGTCTTCAATCAAGTTCTCGGTCGTGACCAGCTCTCTTTCATTCTCCACGCCAACACCATATCACGACCCAACACACCCATGAGAGCCCGAATCGCCGCCCGATCAATTGATTCTCGGAGGCAAAGCCCCACGCCGAACACGGAGGAACGGTTGCCAGACCTTTTGCTTGCCATCTGAGTTGCATGTTTGTGAACCCATCGGCCAGCTCAATTAATTACGTGCCCTCCGAGCGAGTCGCAAATTTGCTGCCCGTATTGCGTGCGAATCGCTCCAAGTTGCGCTCCCAACGAGTTTCGCCGCTATCTTGTTGCGCAATACTCTTTTCGAGACCGCGAAAGCCTTTTGGAGTGTTGGCTTGTGAAGCGTTGGCTCAGATCCCGCAAAAAGAAGACCGGCTCATCTGGCACCAGCAGTGCCGGAATCGACTTGCTCGTGCTCGAGGGAGTCGACACCGGGCAAAAGTTTACGATTGATGCCGACGAAGTCATCATCGGTCGCAGACTCAACGAAGCCGACCTAACCGGCGGCGTGTTGCTGCGCGACTCAACGGTCTCGGC
>JBLHOB010000468.1:0-3215 GCA_047619425.1 Myxococcota bacterium | reverse complement strand
GTGCACTTCGACCATCTCATCCGTCGCAAGGTTGCGTAACACCGAGCGCACGCCGTCATCATCCTGCTCGCTCGACTCCCATTGCAGCTTGTATTGCAGCGACGCGTGCTCTCGACTTTCGAACGCGCTCGAGAGGATCGGCTCGAAGCGATGTTGCGAGAGGTTGCGCAACGGGGTTGGCGTATGGGCGTAACACTCATCGCCCTGCCTCTCGAAGGGAAGCCGCCCAATAAGATCACCCGCCAGTCGCGTTACGAAGTTGACGTGACCCGAGTCTTTTGGGTCTTTGGCGGCGGCGAGGATCTCCGCCATGTCGAGGCCTGCCTGACGGCAGATCTCGAAGGTGCGTGCGCTGACTACGTGTGCCGCGGGAGCACGTTGAGGCCCGTCGCGACGCTCGACCGTGAGAGAGCCGAGTCCCACGCGATCGAGTAAGAGGCCCGTCATCATGCCGACCGGCCCCCCCCCCACCACGAGTACCGGGACTTCGATTCGACGCATTGCGTATTCCCTTTGCGATTCGATTTGTGCACGAGACTGCTAACCGCGAACGCAGTGCTCACACGGGCGCGAGCGAAGAAGGACTCTGAAATACCGCCGGCTCAGCACCGGCCCGCACCCGTGATTGAATGAAGTCCTCATGCTATAACAATAATGGGATATGTGTCAATATTGACATATATCCCATTAAATGATTTAATGAGCCCATGCCTGAGGCTAAAATCGAACTCAAGCCCTCAAGAGGGCATAAGAAGCGAGAGCGGACCCACCGGCACTTGGTTGCGGCCGGCGTCGCAGTCCTGGCCGAGAAGGGAGAGGCCCTCACGATCAGCGATGTCGTCGCCCGCGCCGAGGTCTCGAACGGCACCTTCTACAACTACTTCGCGGATCGCGAAGAGTTGATTGACGCCCTCGCCGAGCACTCGATTATTTCGCTGGCAGCCGAGGCCGCCGTCCAGAGCACCGACCTCGATACCGCCCGGCGCTTCGCGTTCGCCACGCTTCGAGTACTGCGTCGTGCGGCGGAAGACCCTACATGGGGGCGTGTCGTGCTGCGTCTCGTCGACCATCGCCGCGCCTACTCGCGCGAGATGGTTCGTTTTCTGCGCGAGGATCTTGCCGAGGGGTTTGCCGAGGGGCGCTTCGAGTACGGCGCCGACGAGATCACTCTCGATGTCCTCGCTGGTCTTATATTAATGTCCGTTCGTCGCATCGTTCGAGGCGACGCCGAGCCCGACCATGCCGAACAGGTACTCGAACGCGCACTCATTATACTGGGTATCCCGAAAGGCGAAGCCAGAGACCTGGCAGCCGAAGCCATCACCAATCAAAACACGCAATAGCCGTTGCGCCCACGACCATAAAGACGACGTTCGTTGGCGGCAATAAAACCTTGCCCGTCCGCTACACGCTTCGTCGAGTGCTGCGCGATTTAGCAATGCGGGCCTTGAGCCCCTTGAGCAGACGGCCAGGAGGTCGGTCTGGCTCTTTGGTCTAGGATGATAGGCTGATCAAATGATCAACCTTGCCCCAACACCTCCCGAAGGCCACGGCATTCACCTTGAGCCGCTAAGGCTTGCGCCCTCCGGCGCGATGGCACCGTTCGCAACTCGGTGATGTACAGCGTACTCAAGCAGCAGTGGCCAGACGTTCAGCGTCACGTCGAAAAATGACTTGGCCGGCAAAAGCCTTAGGCTATCGACGCCAGAATTGCGGCTGCGCCAAGGCCAACAAGGCGAAAAACTCCAGCCGCCCCAGCCACATCAAGACCACCATCACGAGCTTCTGCCAGTGCGCAAAGAAGGCGAAGTTTTCGTTCGGTCCAACTGCAGCCAGGCCAGGGCCAATGTTCGAAAGCGTCGCTAAGGATGCGGTCACTGCGGTGACAATATCGGTGTCCCCAACTGAGAGAAGCAAGGCCCCAGTGCCCCACCCCAGGAACCACAGCAACAGCAAAGCCACCACCGCCCGAACCGACGCCTCGGGAACGACTTGATTGCCGACTGAAATTGCGATCACCGAGTTCGGGCTATACGTCAGCCTGACTTCGCGCATCGCGACTCGAAAGCCAATAAGCATTCGAATCACCTTGGCACCACCTGCGGTTGAGCCCGCGCATCCTCCGACGAACATCAGCGCCAACAAGAATGCATGAGACAAGCCCGGCCACTGCGCGAAATCGTCCGTTGAGAAACCTGTTGTCGTGATGAGTGAAACCACCTGAAAAGCAGCATCCAGCAGCTGCTTTGCGCGAGAACCCTCAGAGTCGTTCACAACCAAGTCGGCACACACGAACATCGACACAACGCCCACGATGACTGCATAGGCGCGAAGCTCTACATCGCGAAGCACCACCCAGTCACGGCGCTTTGCAAACGCGTAGTAGAGAGCGAAGTTGACGCCGGACACCAACATAAATACTAAGATCACGGTCTGCAACAGACTGGAAAGGTGCGCGACTGAATCGTTGTAGGGCGAGAAGCCTCCGGTTGAAACCGTAGAAAACGCGTGCACAACCGAATCGTACAGGGACGCCCCGCACAACAGCATCACGATGATCTGCATAAGCGTCAGCACAAGATAGATCCGAAACAACGCCGCTGCGGTTTGTCGCACCCGTGAGTGAAGGATCTCTGCCTTGGGCCCCGGGACCTCGAGCTTAAAAAGAAAGCGCGCACCAGGGCCCAATTCGGACAGCAATGCGACAAAGAGCACGACGATGCCAATACCACCGAGCCACTGCGTCATGCTTCGCCAAAACAGCAGCGGGGCGGGTACCGCCTCGATGTTCTGCAAGATTGACGCACCTGTCGTCGTGAAACCCGAAGCCGATTCAAACAGCGCATCGACAGGATGCGCGATTGTGCCACTTACCAAAAATGGCACGGCCCCAAAGACAGAAGCCAAGAGCCAAGCACCAACGACAACCAACACGCCTTCGCGCCGGTAGAGCTCGCCCTCTTCATCGCCTACTCGCCGAAGCACACTGCCCAATACAGCGCTGCTGACGATCCCAGCGAGAAAACCTTTTGCCGACTGCGCGTCGACAGGAAAGAAGCACAATAGGAGAGGCACAATTTGGGCCCCAGCAAGCGCGTACAAGACGAGCCCTACGATCCTTGAGACGCGACGCAAGTTCACTCGGCCTACCTCGAGTCCGACTTCGGGCCCGGGAACAACAGCTGTGCCATCCCCACCTCTGTGCTCTTCACGAA
>JBLHOB010000467.1:0-3216 GCA_047619425.1 Myxococcota bacterium | reverse complement strand
CGTGCGAGAGATCGCCGAAACCAAGGTTGCGACGGTGCATCGACTGGCCGAAGAGAGAGGCTATCCACTTCGCAGTGGTGTTGAAAAAGAATAAGCGCCGAATGAATCGACGGAGAACCGAAAAAAATGGCCGGCGTAAGTCGCGAACTACAACTGACACTGCAATCCGCTTATCAAGAGGCGGTTCATCGAAGGCACGCCTTCGTCACGGTTGAGCATTTGCTTTTTGCATTGCTCCACGACGAGATCGGAGTCGAAATCATTATGGGCTGCGGCGGAGACGTCGAAGAACTCAAGAGTGATCTCGAACGCTTTTTCAGCGAAGACCTCGAAAAGGTTCCCGGGGACGAAGCCGTCGAGGCACGGCAGACCTTGGCCTTTCACCGGGTCTTGCAGCACGCGGTCGATCACACGACCAGTGCCGAGAAGGAAGAGGTCGAAGTTGGAGACTTGTTGATCGCTCTCTTTCAGGAGCCCGACTCGTACTCCGTTATTCTCTTGCGCTCCCAAGAAATCGATCGTCTCGACCTTCTGCAATACATCTCCCACGGTATCACCAAGACCCGTGGCGGCGGTGCCAGCGGACTAGAAGGTGCACTGAGCGGGCAGGGCGAAGAGGCCGAGGGCGTCCCCGCCGATCCGCTGGGTGCTTACGCGACCAACCTCACCGAAGAAGCGGCTGCGGGAAAGCTCGACCCGATGATCGGGCGAGGCACAGAACTCGAGCGCACGGTGCATATCCTGGCGCGACGTCGGAAGAATAATCCGATCTTTGTCGGCGAAACTGGCGTTGGTAAAACGGCATTGGCCGAAGGCATGGCGATGCGCATCCACGAAGGTCGGGTGCCGGAAGATCTCTTGGGTGCCGAGATTCATTCACTTGATCTCGGTGCGTTGCTCGCAGGCACGCGTTATCGCGGTGACTTCGAAGCGCGCTTTAAGGCGTTGCTCGCCGCTCTCGACGAGCGCGGAAACGCCATCCTCTTTATCGACGAAATCCACACGATCCTCGGCGCGGGTTCCGCCCAGGGCAACACCGTGGATGCGTCCAACTTGCTCAAACCCGTACTCACGGGTGGCAAGTTGCGCTGCATGGGGTCGACGACCTATCAGGAGTACCGCCACTTTGAACGCGACCGCGCGCTTGCGCGTCGTTTCCAGAAAGTGGACGTCGGCGAACCGTCAAAGCCCGATTGCGTGCGTATCTTGAAGGGCCTCGCTTCGCGTTACGAAGAGCATCACGGTGTCCATTACACGGCGGGTGCGCTTACGGCGTGCGTCGATCTCGCCGTGCGGCACATCGGCGATCGCTTCTTGCCCGACAAAGCCATCGACGTGATGGACGAAACGGGCGCAGCGGTTCGTCTGCGTCCCCAGAGCAAGAAGCGCAAGACGGTTGGTGTGCGCGATGTCGAGGCGGTTGTCGCGCGCATGGCGCGTGTTCCGCTCGAACGCACACAGGGAGAAGATCGCGAGCGCCTGCTCAAGCTCGAAGAAGACATCAAGGCTGTGGTCTTTGGGCAAGATGCGGCCGTCGAGTCCGTTGTGCGCGCAGTCAAGCGCTCGCGCGCGGGCTTGGGTGGAGTCGATCGCCCGATCGGTTCGTTCTTGTTCACCGGCCCGACTGGTGTCGGCAAGACCGAGCTGAGTAAGCAGCTCGCCAAGACATTGGGTGTGCCGTTCATGCGTTACGACATGAGCGAGTACATGGAAAAGCACGCCGTCTCGCGTTTGATTGGCGCGCCTCCCGGGTATGTCGGCTACGACCAGGGCGGCCAGCTGATCGAGGACGTGCGCAAGAATCCGTACGCGGTGCTGCTGCTGGACGAAATCGAGAAAGCGCATCCAGACGTCTTTGACATCCTGCTCCAGGTGATGGATCACGCGGTGCTAACGGACAACCAAGGGCGCGAAGCCGACTTCCGACACATCACATTGATCATGACCTCAAACGCCGGCGCCCGTGAGGCGTCGGGCCAGGCGATCGGCTTCGGCGGTGGCAAGGCGGGGAGTGTTTCAAAGGCACTTGAGAAGTTGTTCAGCCCCGAGTTCCGCAATCGACTCGATGAGATTGTGATCTTCGACCCGTTGGCCAAGGAGGTCATGGGGTTGGTGGTCGACAAATTTATCGTCGAACTCGAAGGGCAGTTGGCCGAGCGCAAGATCAAAATTGAGCTCAAACCCGCTGCTCGCGAGTTACTTGCGGAGTTGGGCTACGACCCGGACTTTGGTGCGAGGCCTCTGGCGCGCATCATCCAGCGCGACATCGTGGATGCGATGGCGGACGAGGTGTTGTTCGGCAATCTCACCAAGGGTGGCAACGTGACGGTCAACGCCGTCGACGGCGCCTTTGCCTTCGAGTTCGCTGAGCGCTGAGCTGTGATTGAAAAGAGGCTTGGGGCTGGGCCAAGCGCATCAAGCTTTTGAGCTTTGTAGCCGCGTTCGCGCTGCCTTGCTTCGGAAGATCAGCCCCCAGTGCGATCTTCTGCCGTTGCTTTCTTTGCAAACGGAGTGATCTCTCCGGACTCAAGGCGTGCCGAGTAGGAGTCGAGTTCTTTGCGAACGACGGGTGCAAGGAAGTAGAGCCACAACACAATCAGTTGAAGGTCGGTGCCTCCAACGTTGACCGAGAAGAAGATCACGTCGGAGAAGACCTTTGCGATGGGTACCATGCTCTCATTAATCGCCTCGTCACTATTCATTGAGCACCTTGGCGGCCGGTGCTTTTGATGCGCCGCACCGCGCCACGTAGAAGGCACTCAATAAATGGCTCATGACCGAATATTGATTGAAGCCCTTTGGGTATCGGTTCCCTCCGTTTCGCGTAGTTCCACCCAAAAGCCTCTCGCAAGACGGTTTCGAAGCCCGCCGCGCTAGCGATCCTCACGGCCCCGCGACGATCGCTCATCAACTCAGTTCGAGGAGTACGTCATGATCCGCTCGCTTGTTTCCCTGTTGTCGCTTGCGGCTCTCGTGATGGGATGTGCGACGCCTTCCGCCGGCCCAGTCTCTGTGGCGGACCGCATTTACGTAGGCGATGTCGTGACCGTCAACGTCGATGGTGATGTAGCCGGAGCCGTCGCAGTAAAGGATGGTCGCATTCTGGAAGTCGGCAGCGAGGCCGCGGTCATGCAGCACCGAGGCACCGAAACCGAAGTTGTGCAACTCGGCGAGGCAGCACTGCTGCCCGGATTCATTGATCCACACAGTCACTTC
>JBLHOB010000466.1:0-3220 GCA_047619425.1 Myxococcota bacterium | reverse complement strand
GAGGTGGCACCTTATTGATTCTGATCGGCTTTTTCAAGCTACCCGCTCTGCTCGCGTTCGATTGCCGAGAACCCAGCTTTCCGCTTCACTCGTCGCCACTCGCAGGCCAATCTCTTTTGGCCGTGTCGCAGGTGGGCCAACCCCAAGCAAATGCGCGCTACAAAGCGCGCAAAACGATCGGAGACGACGACATGAAGGACTTTCGCGACAAGATTGCCGTGGTAACAGGCGGTGCAAGTGGGATCGGCGAAGCGCTGGTTCGAGCGCTGCTCGCCGAGGGCGCCAAGGTCGTCGTTGCCGACGTTGAAGAAAGCGCCCTCAAAAAAGCCCTCGAAGGTTTTAAGGGCGAAGTCTCAGGAGTCGTGACCGACGTCTCGGACCCAGCCTCCGTGGAAGCCCTCGCCGAGCAGGTCTACGCGACCCACGGCAAGTGCCACGTGCTGTTCAACAATGCCGGTGTTGCCGCACCGTCGGCCAACATCTGGGAGACAACGGTCAACGATTGGAAGTGGGTACACAACGTCAACATCATGGGCGTCGTTCACGGCATCCAGTCGTTTGTGCCTCGCATGATCGCAGGCGGCGAAGAGGGACACATCCTCAACACCTCATCGGGCGACGGCGGCGTATCCCCCCTTCCCTACCAGAGCGTGTACGCCAGCAGCAAAGCGGCCGTATCGACTTTGACCGAATGCCTCGGCGCTCAACTCGAAAGCGAAGGCACGAAGCTTCGCGCCTCGATTTTCTATCCCTCCGGCGGCTTGCTCAAGACGGGCATTTGGACCACGAGCCGCAATCGCCCGAAGGAGTTCGCGCGCGAGATCGAAACCGCACCGGTCCCGACCGTCGAAGACTTCGCCGAAGCCGCCAAGAAGGCCGGCTACGAGCTGCACTTTCAGGATCTCGACGAGCTCGCACGCTTTACCCTCGACGGCATTCGCGAGCAGCGCTTCATCATCATGATCCGACCCGAAGAGGCAGAGGCCACTCTCACGGATCGCGCCGCGCGCATCGGACGCACGGAATTGCCGATCGACCCGGCTTCGATTCCGCAGCTCTAGATCGCACGGAAGCGCAAAAAAGTTGTTTCAAGCTGGCACCGCTTGAGCTGAGACGGGCACCTTCTCCACGTGAGGAGGTGCCCGATACTCATTCGCGAGTGCCGGCGGGCAGTGTGTCAGCAAACGCTGCAACGCGTTGCCCGCGAACAACGATGGGATAATGTCGCTGCGTGAATCGCGATGCCCCCTCCCCGAGCACAGCCGAGCCTCCAGCACCCGCCGCACTCCATGGCGAGGCGCTAACGGCAGCAGATAGCGCCTGGTTGCGCGTCGACCGCGATCACAATCAGATGATCATCACTGCGCTCCTCGTACTCGACGATCGACTCGACTACGACGTGGTCCAGCAGCGCCTCGCACAGCGCTTGCGCGTGTATCCAAGGCTGTCCAAACGCATCGTGCCGCCGCGCTTTGGCATCGGTGCGCCGCGCTGGGAAGAAGATCCCGGGTTTCACATCCATCGGCAGACCGAGCGCGTCCAACTGCCGGGTGCCGCGGATCAAGGCGCCCTCGAAGGGTTCATTGGCACGTTGATGGACAAGAGCTTTGATCCGAGCCATCCACTCTGGCGGATTTACTACGTCGACAATTTCGTGCGTGCGCCGCACGCCGAACATCCCGCCTTTCTCGAAAAAAAGCTCGAAGGCGCAGCCCTCGTCATTCGCGTGCATCACTGCATCGCCGACGGCATTGCGCTGCTCGGGGTTCTACTCAGCCTCGCCGACGAACCGCCGGAGATCCGCTTCCCCACAGCGGGCGCCGCCTGGGCGAAATCGGGCGGCCGCGCCTCGCAACTCGAGAAACTTCAGCAATGGGTTGGCGTCACACTGCGAGGGAGCATCCGCTTCTTGCGATTCTGGACGGGGCGCTCGGACCCGAAGACCCGCTTCCGCAGTCCACTGGGCGAGCGGAAACACGCTGCGCTCTCAAAGCCAATCCCGCTGGCCCGCATTAAAGACATCGGTCGCGCGCTCGGTGGCACCGTCAACGAGGTGCTGATCAGCGCAGCGGCCGGCGCCCTCGGGCATGCCGTGCGTGAAGACGCCACGTTTCACGAACGACTTGTCATGCGCGGGGTTGTCCCCGTGAACTTGCGTGGTGAGGAAGACCTGACCGAGCTGGGCAATCGCTTCGGGCTCGTCTTCATGCCGATGCCGGTGGGCATTCGCGACGCCGCCGCCCGACTCGGCGAGGTGCGTCGAGCGATGGATGACATTAAGTCTTCGCCGGAAGCCCTCGGTTGGTTTGCGCTTTTACGTGCTCTCGGACGAGTCCCCTCGTGGATCGAAGCACTCGGCGTCGAGCTATTCAGCCGCAAGGCAAGCCTCGTCATCACGAGCCTCGCCGGCCCTCCCGAAGCGCTGCACTTCTGCGGTACGAAGATCGACCAGGTGATGTTCTGGGTGCCGAGCGCGGGCAACGTGGGCCTCGGGATGAGCATGCTCACCTACGACAACGAGGTACAGCTGGGGGTCGCGACCGATGCCAACCAACACGCCAACCCCAATGAGATCGTCGAAGCCTTTGAACGCGAAATCGAACGCCTCGCGAACGCCAACAGCCAGGAAAACCGCGACACCTAGCAGGCTCCGGAAAAACTTCGAACCGAGTCGGGCGCGCGGGCTTTCGGTCCAATCGAGGCACGGGGGCGCCACTGGGGTGAGACCCAGCACGCGTCGCAACAAAGGGTGGAGCGAAAAGGCGTGTGTCTGGGGCGACGGGAGGGGCTCTTCCGCAGCCTGCTAGTCCACGCGAATGGTGCTTCCGCGAAGGACTGCTTCTTCCGACACCGCGACAAGGCGCTGGGAATGATTGGCCGTCACGCGATACGCACTTGCGTATGGGACATGCAGTAAAGCACGCCCATTACCGGCGACCCGAGCTGTCGTGCGCCAAGTAAATCCCCGCCCCGCCTTGGTGCGGACCAAAACCTCGGCCGTCGCACGCGACTCGGGCTCGCCACCGACATCAAGGATCGCCCCCTCGACCACCTCAAACAATTTGTACGGGGCGTCGTATCCGCTTGCGCCCTGGAGCGCATCGTCGGCCCTGCCCTCAGCAATCAGCCTGAAGTGCCCCAAGCCGCGCCCCGCCCCACTCGCCGAACCATCGTCCCTATGCAGCCGGACGACGATTAGGTCTTTGGCTCGTCCGGCGGG
>JBLHOB010000465.1:0-3240 GCA_047619425.1 Myxococcota bacterium | reverse complement strand
GTGAGCTTTACCCCCATCGCCCGCTCGAAATCTACGGTGAGCTCGTCGATGCGGCTGGCGGCGTGGCCCCCATCATCAAGCGAGCACTCAGCGCCCTTGAAGCTGGTGATTTGCAGCGGGCACAACTGCTCATTGAAGTTGCCCGAGAAGGTGGCCCCAACAACCCGGACGTCGTTGCCGCAGAGATCAAGATCCTCGCAGCCCTGCGCGAGCACGCTCGAGCCACCACCAACACGTTCAGCGAAGTAGCTTGGCTGCAATCGGAAATTTCGCGAGCCCCGAAGCGGCTAACCGCGAAGTAATACGAGTTGCAAACTCGCGTGTCACCTTCCGAAGCAACCCAGCCGGAGGTGGCGCGCTCGAAAGCCCGCGGCGCATTCGAACGCTATCGCCGTCGCAGCGACCCTCGGCACTTCAGAAAACGATATCGCTACGCGACCGCTCTTGTTGAAGGACACCCACTAGGAGCTTGACCCGAGACTCTCGTGTAACGGTCTGGCCGTCGATGCGCGTAGATGGCAACGCACTAATGCGACGCTTTAGAATCCGGCCGCAAGCGGACGCGCGCCCACGGCGTGCCGTAGTGAATGCGACCGTCTTCATCGATTTCGGTCCCTGAGAAAAGAGGATTGTAACGCTGGCTGCCAATCTCGGTGTGAAACGCGGACGTTCCGTCGGTCCAGTTCATCGCTTCGAGGGTCCAACGGTTATTTCGCGCACCGATGAGATACACCTCGTTGCTCGGATAGCTGACCACCGGCACACAACTCGGTGAGCTGATGTCTGTGTTCGTCCAGGCGACGCGCAATGCGCGAGCTTCGGGGTCCCATGCAAACTTCTGCACGCCAAAGGGCTGGTACCGCGGAGAGCTGCCCAGGTAGCTGATGAGCAACGTCTTGGCCCGCTCGGGCAAGTACCACGGGATATTGTTCGCGCGGTTGTTCACCACCAACGCGCCGTAGTCGGCAACGACAACGGACTGCTCTGATTGAATTTCGGGTAGATCGGGGTTGCCCATGTTCGCCGGCAACATGCCCGCAATCCGTTGATCCGGCGCGCCCTCGGGCTGCGTCCACCCCTGCGGAATCTCATCGCGCCAAAACAGCACGACGTTCATCACGACTTCGCCGTCCGTGATGACTACGAAGCGATCCTCGTCGCCAAAGCCCATCAAGCTTGGCGTGGCGCCCGTGCCATGGCCCCAACTGTTGTTGTACGGCGCAGCCCACGCACCCTCTTCGGGGCTCGTCGAAAGCGCATCTCCATTCCAAACAACTTTGTGCATATGATCTTGGGAGGCAACGTACAGGCCTCCCGCGTCGTCGATCGCGATGCCGTTGCGCACCCAACCATAGCCTGTCGGCTTGGTCGCCTTCTCTTCCGCGCCATCGCTATACAGGAGCCGAATCACTCGACGCTCTTTCAGGTCGCGGGACATTGCGACCACATAGCCATGCTCGGTAGGAACGATGAGCCAACCATCGAATGTCATGTTCATGCCAACGGTAAGGCCCGTCACTCCTTCGGGAAGTTTCGCGCTCGTCTTCTTTACAATCGCTGATGCGGGGTCGCTCGGATCGGCGTCGGTGTATGCGGTGATCGTGCCGTCTTTGCTCGCGATGTAGTAGGTGTTGTCGACGTCGAGCACGGTATAGACGCTCGACAAGTCGCGAAGCTTGGACGCTTGACCGAAGGCGTTCCAGATCGCAAAGATGCCCTCGTTCGACTCGGCGAGTGAAGCAATGCCCTCGTCGGCATCTGCCTCGGTCCAGCGCCGCGCGCCGGGAATCCAATAGGTCGCCAGCACTTCAAACGTCTCAAAATCGACTTTGACAATTCGATCGAGTCCGTTGCTCCAAATGACGCGGCGCCCGTCGGGATACGGGCTCGAGGTATAGGCGCCAAAATGAGCTGGGCCAATGTGCGCATACTCGATCTCGCTACGTTCGAGCTTTGGCCCGGGGTCACTGGGACCGCGAACTGGCAGTGCGTCCTGCTGTCCGGAGTCACCGTGTCCGAGCGGATAGACCGAGTCCGCCAAATACGGATTGCGAGGCGGTAGTTCGGCGGCACCCGCTTGCGTGGACGCGACGCCCATGCCAAGCAAGCAAGCCGCGGCAACGCCTGCAATCAAGGAAAGCGATGTTCGAGACAAGATGCCTTTAAGAGTCATGGGGTTTGGTTCCTCGGTGTTAGATTGTTTCGGGATCACTAAATTTGGCGGGCCGCTTTTCCAGCTTCGACATCACCGCTTCGATTTGATTCTTCTTGCCCATCAACTTCGCCGAGGCACTCATCTCATTCGCCAGCCCTTCGGCAAGCGGAACCAGAGCTGACGAGTTGAGCAACGCTTTCGCGGCACGTACGGCGTCGGGGCTGCGTTGGGCGATCATGCGAGCAAAGTCGAGTGCGTCCTCGACAGGCGCGTCGCTCAACTCAGTGCACAAGCCAAGTGCAACGGCCCGCTCGCCATTCACAACTTCTCCGCCCAGAATGAGTTTCTTTGCAACGTCGAGTGACACGAGGCGGCGCAACGCCTGGGTGCCAGACAAATCGGGTACGAGCCCCCATGAGATTTCCACGAAGGCCAAGCGTGCATCGGGCGCAACAAATCGGATGTCGGCTCCGAGCGCGATGTGAAGACCGCCCCCATAGGCCACACCGGTTACGGCTGCGATTACGGGCTGAGGCAATTCCTGCCACGCCCAACCCAGCCGCTGTGCGCGGTTCGCACCCTGTGGGCTAAAGTCGCGGGTTGCCTCTTCAATCGATTCGCTTTCGGGGTTGAGTTCTCCCGTCGCCATCTGGCCCAGACTCGATACGTCGAGTCCCGCACTAAACGAATCGCCGGCACCCGAAAGCACGACGGCGCGTACCGACGCGTCGTTTTTCAACCGATCTGCTGCACCGAGAATCCCATCGAACATCTCTGCGTCGAGGGCGTTCTTTTTCTCGGGCCGGTTGAATAGGACGTGAGCAACGCCGTCGTCAGTGGCGACTTCCACTCGATCGGACACACAACACTCCTCGTTCAAAAAAATGCGGTCTATAAAGTCTTGATCCACTCGCCGAAGCCGAGTCGATCCATTGCAGCAACGCTGCGGCGCAATATGGTGAGAACCGTCTCGTCTCGCTCAGTCAGTGTTCCGAGCCCAATCGAAGTCACGGCCACCATCAGCGTCTGAAACGCATAGGCGCGGTACTGCTGCACCGCCAAGTCTTTCGCGAGGCGCACGCCGC
>JBLHOB010000464.1:0-3247 GCA_047619425.1 Myxococcota bacterium | reverse complement strand
TACGAAGGTGTCGCAGCGGTGATGTCGGCCATGACCGAAGACGCCCGGGAAGGCACCGCGTCATTCCTCGAAAAGCGACGCCCAAACTACAAGGGCGTTTGAGTCCGCAACTCACAACACCCTGCTCGTTGGGGACACGCGACCCAGTCGCAGAGGCCGCAATGCCAATGACGAAACGTATCCATCGCACCCACCGTCTCGGCATGCGGCCCGCGCTGGCGCTCGCCTTGGTGCTGCTGTCCGCCATCGCGACCAACGCAGCTTCAAATGAGCTAGCGCATCAAGCGGGTGAGATTACGGCGAGTACTCCGGAGGGGGTCCGAGCGCGGGGCCTCCGCGCGGTCGCGGGCCTTGGCGATTGGTACCTGAGCAACGGTCTGATTTGCGCCGCCGTGCAGGGCACCGAACACCACGGCCAACTGATCCCCGGCGGCGGTATGTTGGTCGACCTCGCCCATTGCGGACGAGGAGATGACCAGTTCATTTCGGTTGAGCCCCTGTACAACCTCGATCGCACCGAACGTTTGCGCATCGACACAATTGAATCCTATGCGGATGCCCAAGTTGCTGAAATCGTCACTCGAGCCAGTGAGCCCGGGCTAACCCTCACGACCCGGTACCGGCTTGAATCGACGCGCCCCAGCGAGCTCGTCATCCTCACAACAATCGAACGCCACGAAGAAGGTGAGCCTCTTTTTGCGGTTGCCGACATCCTGCTCCACGCCGAGAGTTCACTGCGCAACTTCGTCATCAACAACGAAGGGACGTACTCGGGCTTTCGCCACACCCATCGCGAGCAGTCGGCCTATCTCGAGATCGCCTCTGCAGTGCGCCGGGCAACCGGAGTGGTGCTGGTCGGCAGCCAGCAGGCTGGCCCGCCCATCTCGTACCTCTATTTGCCCACCCATCACCGACTTCGAGCAGCCGATGGGAGTGCCGACGAGGTCGGGACGTATAGCGTTGGCTTTTCGTCGATCACGGCGACCAACCTCGGCACGCGTCCGTCGTGGTTTCCAAGCAAGACTCCAGGCCTGCTTCAGGCGGTGCAGATTCCGCTCATGGACATAGGAGTCGGCGAGACCTTTGAGTTCGAACGCATAATCGCCCCATCCCCTCGAGCCGACGTCGCCTCGCTTACCGACCGAATATTCGGTTCGAGCCCGCACCACCCCGCCGGCACAGTAACCGCGCAAACATCCACCCCCTTCACGCGGATCCACGTCTTCGACACCAGCGAAACAGCCGACCTCGAACACGCAAGACACGTCACCATGGCGAGCCCCGCTCCCTCTGGCGCGGTCTCATTCAAACTTCCCTACGGCGACTATCGTCTCAAAATCGTGAGTCCCAATCGCCCCGCCGTCATGCGAGACGTTTCGCTGTCATCTGCAGAACCGGACATCAACCTAGGCACACTCGACTTACCGGCAGTCGCAAGCATCGCACTGCCCGACAACGCAACCATGCGGCTCGTATTTCGCGGCCTCGGTGAGACGCCGAACCCGCGCTTCGGCGACGACCTCACCGGCCTTTCCCTCGGCGGCAAACCGAAGCCCAACAGCATGCTCGCAACACACATCGACCTGGTCTCGGGCATCGACCCCGGGCAGACGATCCCCATCGCCGCAGGCCGGTATCGAGTTTATGCAACGAGGGGCCCCGAATTTTCGCTCACCCAGACCGACATCCACGTCGGCCCTGGTGCCCTAATCGAGCTTCCAATCGAAGAGCCCAAGCGCCTCTTTGAAACCCCAGGTTGGATCACCGCGGATTTCCATGTGCACGCAGCACCCAGCTTTGACTCGACCTTGCCGATCGGGCGCCGGCTCAAGTCGTTTGTGGCTGAAGGCGGCGAAGTGCTCGTCGCCACCGACCACGACATCATCGCCGACTACGACTCTCCCTTCGCCGCCGCAGGCCTGACAAACGAGCTGGTCGTGATGACTGGGCTCGAAGTCACGACGATGGCGCCGACTCCGCGCAATCCACATACCACAGGACACATCAACGTCTACCCGGTTCCCTATCGGCCGGAGCTAAATCGAGGCGGCGCACACCAGGACGAAGGCCAACGCCTGCGCGACATCATCGACTGGGCCAGGAGCCTGCCGGACCGCGCACTCGTACAACTTAACCATCCCCGGGATCTTCAGCGGGACGCAGACCACGGAGCATTCCTTGATCATTTGTCGATCAAGGGCACTCCGTTCGTACCCGGCGAGCCACTTGAAGCCGAGAGCAACCGCTCGCTCCTCGAAGCCGGCCCGAATAGCGGCACACGGGACATCGACTTCGACATCATCGAGATCATGAACGGCCCCGGAGTCGATGCCTACCGCAAGGTTCAACAGGATTGGTTCTCACTTCTTTCCCAGGGCTATCTCGTTTCGGCCATGGCCAACAGCGACAGCCACCGCTTGAAGTCGGTCGTGAGCGTGCCGCGCAACTATGTCCGAGTCGCCAACGATGAGGTCGCGACGTTTGAGCCGGCAGCATTTTTGGATGCCGCCAAAAAGGGCCACGCATGTGGCACGACCGGGCCTCTGCTCGACGTCACCCTCGGCACCTCATCCAGCCCCGAAAGTCCGAGCGCTGGCCCCGGTGATCGTTTTGTCGGTGGCAACGCACAACTCTCGATAAACATTCGCGCTGCGCCGTGGGTGAACGTTTCCACGCTGCGCGTTTACCGCAACGGCAGCCTCGACGCCGAAACCAAGGTCGATGGCACGTCGTTGACACAAATAGACATGGTGTTTGAGGCCGACGCATATATCACCGTCGAGGTGGAAGGCGAAGCGTCAGCGGCCTACGCGGATATCCTGCCCAACTTCACGCCCATCGCCTTTTGCAATCCCATTTACGTGGATGCGGATGCCAATGGAGAATGGACCGCGCCGGGCTTGCCCGTGCGCTAGTTCACGTCGCAAGCGACTCGTGCGGAGCGTTCACGCCAACCCTCCAGCCCAGGCGGTCCGACTTGCCTGGGAGTTGCCACTTATCTCATCTCAGACGCGCCCGCCGGGCAAAGCCAACGCCCCTTCTTCGCACCCACTTGAAGCGATGGGTATAGTTTCGCTTCCTCGGTTTAAGGGTTGGGCATGAGCGAATCAAAACAAGACAAGCGCAAAAAGACTCGCGAGCAAAACAACGCGCACGTCGACCACAACACGCTTTACCTCACCTTCGTTTTTTTGACCGGCGCCTCGACGCTCGCCATGGAACTTCTCGCGTCACGCATCCTCACCCC
>JBLHOB010000463.1:0-3250 GCA_047619425.1 Myxococcota bacterium | reverse complement strand
GAACCGCCGCTTCAATCATATTTGCTCCCGCGGCACGCGCCAGCGCGAGGATCGCAATCGTAGTATCTCCTGCGCCCTGCACATCAAAAACTTCTTGATGACTGGTCGCTACGTCAATTCGTTCGCCGTGCGAGAAAAATAGCGACATCCCCTCACCACCGCGCGTGATTGCGAGATCCGCGTCGCCTACCGCGCCTCGGAGCTTTTTGGCGATGCGATCCAATGCCGCCGGGTCCGTGGCGCGAATACCTGTGAGGAGTTCCGCTTCCCGAAGATTGGGTTTAACCAGCGCGACGCCCTTGAATGACTTCAAATCAGACTTTGGGTCGACGCAGACGGGGACGTTCGCCTTGGCGCAACGTGCGACGATCTTTCGCGCAGCAGTGGGTGCGAGGAGTCCTTTGCCGTAGTCCTCGAGAATCGCACCGCCTACGCTTGCCAGTCGCACATCCAACCCCGCGAGCAAGTCCTTCATCGTACCGAGCGAAATTGGGCTCTGGGACTCTCGGTCGACACGAACGATTTGCTGTCCACGCGCAACCACTCGAGTTTTCCGGGTCGTGGGGCGGTCAGATGCCCTCACTACGCCACCGGCATCCACCCCGAGATCCTCAAGCAACGTGACGACACGCTGGCCATCGTCGTCCTCGCCCACCACCGACGAAAACTCGCATCCACCCGCCAACGCAACAACATTGCGAACCACATTGCCCGCGCCGCCCAGCACAATCGACTCCCCCTGCACATGGACCACGGGCACAGGAGCCTCGGGGCTTACGCGCTCGGCGTCGCCGCGCAGATACTCATCGAGCACGACATCCCCAACCACGAGGAGCCGGACATTCGCGAAGCCTTTGAGGATTTTCTCGAGTCGCCGACGATCGAGCTTCGGCAGCTGCGTTGTCTTCTTTGCCACGGGTTGTGAATTTCCTTTTGAGTGCTTCAAAGCAGTCGGTCTATTTCGGTGACTCGCAATGGTCCTGCCGAAACGGTCGCAGAGTAGCCGAACCCGCCCCGCAGTTTCTCTCCAAAGATCGATCCGCGAAGTTCATCGCCAACTTCACAGCTCTTCGCTCGCCGTAACTCCAATCAAACTGCGCCTCGGCTGCCTGAAAGCCCCCAGCTCGCCGGACATCCCGCGAGATGCCAAGCCAACAAGCGACGAGCGCTATGGAAGCGAGACTTGTGCTTTGCGGAGACGCTGCCCAACAACGCAAGCGGAACCACTACGACGAGGGCTTTGATAAAGCGAAGTGAACGAACGCTAACCGCACACAAGGCCCCGCGGTTGCTTCGCACAAAGTAATAGAGCGAGCGGTGATACTCGATACGAGTTGCAACCGGATCAACCTTCTTGCTGCTTGCGCCAGACAAGTGCGTGGCCCGCGCTGCCGGAACGTGCAGAACCGAATAGCCGGCCTTACGCATCTGCCAACACCAATGCGTCTCTTCCAGGAAGAAGAAGTACGCGTCGGGTAGCAGGCCGATCCGATCCACAATCTCGCGTTTAAAGAACAGCACGGCGCCGAGCACAGCCTCCACTTCTGTCGTTTCACTCGGAGGCCTGCGCTTCGAGGGAAAGCGTTTGGGCGCCACCACTTCAAGCAACCAACTAGGCACCAACTCTTGCAACACACCCGGATAGCTGTGAATCGAATTCTGCAGACGACCGTCTGGATGCACGAGCTGAACCCCAGCCGCACCCGCATTGGGCGACGCTTCGAGCGCCGCAACCCCCTGCTCTATCGCGTCGGGCGCAAGAATCACGTCCGTATTGAGCAGCAGTACGATTCGGCCGCGGGCTCGCTCAATCGCAACGTTATTGCCCCCCGCAAAGCCAACGTTGCGCTCGAGGGCGATCGTCGTGACGGCTGGATAGGCGCTGCGCACCGCCGCAGCCGACCCATCGCTAGAACCGTTGTCTACGACAAAGACTTCGTGCTCGAGTTTTCGGCTTGAGGCTTCCACGCCCGATAGCGCCGATTCGATGCAATCGAGCAGCAACGACTTCGTGTTGAAGTTCAAGATGATGATCGAAAGATCAATCACTTGTCGAGTCCCAGCGCTTCACGGGCAATTTCAATCACGCGGTCGGGCGCGATACCCGTCATGCAGCGATGATCGATCGGGCACTCGCGCTTGTAGCAGGGGCGACAGCTGTCGTCGGTTTGAAGAACCGCGACGCTTTCGAGGTTGAGGTTTGTCTTCTCAAGACTCGTCGGCCCGAAGAACACGATCGACGGCACACCGAATGCGGACGCGATATGACGTGCGCCGGCGTCATTACAAACGACCAGCGACGAACGGCGGATCAGCGCTTTTGCGCCTCCCAGGGTCAGGCAGCCCGCAAGGTCGACCGGGGGCTCTTTCATGGCTGCTGCGACCTTAGCCGTAAGTGCAGCCTCGGCAGGCGAGCCGAGCAATACCACCCGAACGCCATAGGCTTGGAGTGCATCGCCGACATTTGCAAAGGACTCGACCGGCCAACATTTCGAAGCGCCAAACGATGCGCCAGGCGCAAGCACCACCACCGCATCTCCAGCGCCGACTTTGTGCTTGTGCATCACAATGTCGGCGTCGGCTTTCTCTTCGGACGATGTAAAGAGTTCGAGGTGCGTCCCTCGATCTTTGCAGCCCAGCGCCTGGGTCAACCCGAGCACAAAGCGCTCGCGAGCCACCATTTTGCGCGCACCCCATTCTCGAGGCTGGGTAACCGGATCACTAAGCAGAGGGGATCGCAGTCCACCCCGATACCCGACAATTTTCTTGACCCGTGCCGCGCGCATCAACAGCGCCGACGAAAACGAATCGGGGAGACAAATGCCGAGGTCATAGCGCGCCTCGTTTGCGAGACCCCGACCTTCGGCGACGATCGCCGCGAGCCCTCGGTGGTAGGAGGTAACGGGAATAACTTCGTCGACGTAGGGACACGCGCCGAGTAAGCCCTCCAACCCCGGACGAATCTGCACAGTGATATGGGCGTCGCGGTAGTGCGCACGCAAAGCCCGCAAGCCGGGCGTCGCCATCACTACGTCGCCTACCCAATTGGGCGCGCGAACGAGGATCCGAGCGACGTTCGCTACGCCCACGGCTGCACCGCCTGGACAAGCCGAGCCGCAGGGGCACTTGCGGGCTTGGTCGGGCGCTCGATTTGGGCCTTCGTCTTTTCAAGCAACGCGACTGCAGCCTGGGCAACGAGCTCGTGAGGAATGATCTTCATACAAGTCGCTTGCGCGCACCCGCGACGACA
>JBLHOB010000462.1:0-3253 GCA_047619425.1 Myxococcota bacterium | reverse complement strand
TAGCGAGGGACATCGAGCGCGTTGATGTATCGACGACGGGCGCAACCTCGGGTGTATCCCCCTGGCTGAACTCGCTGCCCGTGTCGGCGGACGAACCGCTATCGGTGCTATCGACGGCATCGGTGGTAGTCGAGCAGCCTGCAATCGTCATGAGCCCAATCGCTGCTACGGTGAGTACGGTGGATCGAATCTTCATGTTTCCCTCATTCTTGTTAAAAAAATCGTCTGCTCTTATCTAGATCGAGCAAACGAAAGACGTGGCTGGAGAGCCCATTGGCAGCCCTCGGTCGTTCCGGACCCTGCCGGTTTTCGATGGTGCCCCTCGCGATCTGGCGGTGTGGATGACGTACGAACCCGTGCAAACCACCTAGCCGAAGATAATGGAGTTTTCCCCCAGACCGCGCAACCACCCCGTAGGTTTCACAGCAGCTTGAGATGTCATTGGTAATGCAACTACGGTATCGGCAAGTTCGGCTGGATTCCGCCCAATCGTTTTGACAGGCTACCTGGGTGCGGCAGGTTGAGTGACACCGGGGGAACTTACACGCGGGATCACCGCCGCCGAGCCATCGGCGAGCACCGTCACCATGCGGTGAACCAAATCTGCGTCGGAGGGAAATGCGTCCAAGCCCTGCGAGAGCAAAGCGAGTGCCTCTTCGCGTCTGCCGGCCTCGATCAACAGCTCCGCGGCACCCAGGAATGCGCCGGCCAGGGCATTCGTATGAATACTGGGGCCGAGTGGCTCACCCTCCGGCGGCAACAGCGACAGATACACTTCGAGCGCATGATCACCTCGCCCCTGGGCCACTTCTTGCTTCGCGAGCGAAATCGCACTTCGCGAGATCAGATCGGTCGTGCCCGCGTGCCCACACTCTTCCGATTCCAGCCGGTAGGCCAACTCAAGAGCCCAATCGGGTCGCCCGCCGCTAGCGAGCACCTGCTGAGTGCCCAGAGCCAGAGCCGAACAATATTCCCACTGCTCGACCTGGCGCCACGGATTGCCTTGTTCGCGATAACTTGCGAATCGCCCGAGCGCGGCTTCGCCTCGATCCGCCGCGAGATTGGCCCGAGCGCTCCCAAGCAGCGCCCGCCGATCGCCCGGATCGCGTCGCAGCAGTTCGTCAAAGACCTGGATTGCTTGCTCGAAGTTGCCTCGAGCCAATGCGAGATCGGCCGCTTCGACTCCTGGGCGCGCCCCGTCACCGCGGGCCCCACCAAAGGTCTGGGTACATCCGAGGCTCAGTGAGAGCCCCAACACAACCGCCCACCTCGAAGCAGATCTCCGCATTCCCCGCATCCCCCGCCGTCCAAACTGCCTGCACTCTGCCGATACCACGGATAAATACCCGGAATCGCTTCATTACGCGACCCGAGACTGGGGCCACGCCACTCCATTCGGTAGGGTCCGGCGCGAACCCACACAGCCCCGCAATCGATGACACAAACTCAAGACCCTGAAAATATCGCAGCGACCAACGCCCCTGCTAAAGCCCATGGTGATGGGGCCGACCGCCGTATCGCACTTTTGCGCTTCGGCGGCGA
Organism: Myxococcota bacterium; assembly: GCA_047619425.1. GTDB lineage: Bacteria > Myxococcota_A > UBA9160 > UBA9160 > UBA4427 > DUBZ01. Next base: position 1,711 of record JBLHOB010000462.1, on the reverse strand, counting down.
GGTGACGCTAAAAGCTCCCGCAACGCGCCGGCGTTTCACCAAGCGACTCCTCAAAAATTTGAAGGACGCGGTGAAATCTGAAGGGATCGTGGCCCGCATCGAGCGCGACCATGACCGGGTCTATGTCGAAACCGACAGCCCCGGAGATCTCGAACAGCTCTCTCACTGCTTCGGACTGCAATCGATCTCACTCGTCGAACGACGCGACTGGGCAACACTTGAAGATCTCGTCTCAAGCGCCATCGAGCTCTACGCCGAAACCGTGCGCGGGAAGACCTTTGCCGTACGCGCACGCCGTGTTGGCGAACGCAGAGAAATCCCGGTGCGCTCTCAAGAAGTAGCCCGCGCGGTGGGGACCGCCCTCGGTGAATATGCGGCCGGAGTCAATCTCGACAATCCCGATGTTGAAGTGCATCTCGAGATCATGCCCGAGTCCGTGTTCTTCTTTTCCCACAAGATCCCCGGCCCCGGCGGCTTGCCCGTCGGCGTTGAAGGGCACGCGATCTCCTTGGTCTCGGGTGGATTCGACTCGGCGGTTTCGTCGTGGTTGATGATGAAGCGCGGCGTCGCCCTCGACTACGTATTCTGCAACATGGGTGGGCGCGAGCATCAACTTGGCGTCTTGCGAGTCATGAAGCAGATCTCCGACAAGTGGTCTTACGGTTTGCGGCCGCGCCTGCACAGCATCGACTTCGACCTCGTGACGCGAAACATTCGCGAGCACGGTGAGACGCGATACTGGCAAGTGCTGCTCAAGCGCTTGATGTTGCGCGCGGGGGCCATGGTCGCCGAAGAGCGCAACGCCTGCGCACTGATCACCGGCGACGCGGTCGGACAGGTGTCGTCGCAGACGCTGCAAAACATCGCTGTCATCTCTCAGGCGACGAACGTGCCTGTGCTGCGACCACTCATCGGTTTCAACAAAGACGAGATCATTGCAATCGCGCGGCGCATCGGCACCGAGTCGCTGTCAAAGAACGTCGACGAATACTGCGCCATGGTCCCCACGAAGCCGGCAACCAATGCCGACCTCAAGGTCGTGCTGCGCGAAGAGGCGCTTCTAGACGCCACGTTGCTTGAGCAAGCCGTAGCCGAGCGCAGCGTGATTGATTTGCGCTCGCTCGATCTCGACGCAGCTGAAGGCGGCGACCTCGAAACCCAAGCAATCAAAGATGGGGCGATCGTTCTCGATTTGCGCTCTGCCGCGGCTTATCGCGGTTGGCACTACCCTGATGCGCTTCACCTTGAGTTCAACGCGGCACTTCGCGCCTTCGAGCAATTCGACAAAGAACAAGACTACGTTCTCGTTTGCGAGTTCGGCTTAAAGAGCGCCCACCTTGCAGAGCTGATGCGCAAGGAAGGCATGCGGGCCACACACTTTGGCAAAGGGCTGCGCGACCTTATCGCCTACGCCGATGCAAACGGATTTGCGACCCCCGACGGCTGGTAGCAGGCCACTCGCCGACTCCTTATCCCCAGGCGTTTAGTTACCAAGCGCATCTTTGCCAAGCGCCTTCTCAAGAAGCTCACTTCGCTCGTCGGCGGGCATGGCGCGCAGTCGCTCCATTTGTTCGCGCAACTTCTCACGCTTTGCGGCGGGCATCTGAGACCAACGCTCGGCTTTTTCGAGAAGTTCGCGCTTTTCGTCTTTTGAAAGCGCCTTCATCTCGGCGAGCTTTGCGCGCAGCTCTGCCCTCTCGACCTCGGGCAG
>JBLHOB010000461.1:0-3269 GCA_047619425.1 Myxococcota bacterium | reverse complement strand
GCCTCTGAGCCGCCGGCGATCATCACGTCGGCGTCGCCCCGAGCGATCAAATTCGCGGACTCGCCAATGGCGTGGCTGCCCGAGGCACAAGCGCTGACGTAACACAGGTTCGGCCCTTGCAGGCCGTATTGAATCGAAATACTCCCCGCCGGCATGTTGGAGATGCACATCGGAATCGTAAACGGCGACACCCGTCGCGGGCCAAACTTGGCCAGAGCATCGTGATTGTCGAGCAGAGTCGTAATGCCACCGATCCCGGTGCCGATCCCCACCCCAATACGGGTTCGGTTGTCGTCGGTCACCTCGAGGCCGCTGTTCGCTAATGCCTCGTCGGCGGCGACCAGCGCATAGCGGACCACAGGGTCCATGCGTCGCAGGTCTTTGCTCGAGACGTCGAGGGGTTCGGGCGTGCCCGGTAGCTCGGCTGCGAGTTTTACCGGAAAGTCACTGACGTCGAATCGAGTAATGAGCCCGGCACCGCTGCGCCCCGCGCAGGCGGCGTCCCAGGTGGTGGCAAGGTTCAAGCCCAAGGGCGTGACACATCCCATGCCGGTTACTACGACCCGCTGTGCTGGGGTCTTCGACATGGGATCACTCGGCTGCGAAGCCATCGATTTCAGGAGTTCCCGCTTCGCTCTTTCACGTATGTGATGGCGTCGCCGATGGTCTGAATCTTCTCCGCGTCTTCGTCGGGGATCTCAATGTCGAACTTTTCTTCGAGGGACATAACCAACTCGACAATGTCGAGCGAGTCGGCACCTAGGTCTTCTAGAAAATTCGCCCCGAGAACAGCCTCTTCCTTCGAAATGCCGAGCTGTTCAACGATAAGCCCAGTCACCTGCTCTTCTAGCGCCATTCTCAAACTCCTTAAACTCGTGCCGCGTAGGCAGCCGATTCCCGATCGGACTGCGTCCGCCCGAGCATAGTACGATTTATTGGTTCAAAGCCCGCGTCAGGCGCCGCTTTCGGCGACGAATTGCAACGCTTCGGGCAAATCTTCGACACCACTTACGTTGGCTCGTTTCGATCGGCGGGAAATTCGAGCGAGCAGCCCAGAAAGCACACGCCCCGGCCCCACTTCAAGGTAATGATCCACCCCGGCTTCGGAAAGAGCGCCCACCATTTCGGTGAAGCGCACTGCCGCCGTAACCTGGGTGCGAAGCAGCCCCGGAATACGTGTGGCGTCACTATTTGGCGTCGCCTCAACATTGGTCACAACCGGAATCATCGGATCACTGAAGTGCGCCCCGGAAAGTTCGAGCGCGAGCTTCTCCGCCGCAGGCTCCATCAACGAACAATGAAAAGGTGCGGACACCGAAAGTGCAACCGCACGCTTTGCACCCAGTTCGATTGCTTTTTCTCCGGCGAGGCCAACCGCCCTGGCATCGCCGGCAATCACCGTCTGTTGTGGGCCATTGAAGTTTGCCGGTGCAACGACTTCTCCGGTTTCATCCGCAATCGACTTGCAAGCCGCCGCGACAACTTCTGGACCACAACCAATGATGGCCGCCATGGCACCGCGTCCCGCCGAAACCGCCTCTTGCATAAAGCGACCTCGTGCATGGACGAGTTTCACGGCTTCTTCAAAGCGCAGCGCACCAGCCGCAACCAACGCCGTGTATTCGCCGAGGCTATGGCCGGCAACAAACGCAGGCACTACAGCGCCCCGCTCTTCTAACGCTCGCAACAGTGCGATACTCGTAGTGAGAATTGCGGGCTGCTGGTTTTGCGTCAGCTCGAGATCGCCTTCAGGGCCGTCGAAACAAAGGCGACTCAGCGAAAAGCCGAGCGCCTCGTCCGCCGCCTCGAATACAGCACGGGCCGCCGGCGACGCATCAAATGCGTCGCGACCCATACCGACTGATTGCGATCCCTGGCCGGGAAAGAGCAACGCCAGCACCGATGACTATTCCTCTTGCGTAACGATGACGGTGCGACCGCGATACTTGCCGCAGTTCGCGCAAACGCGGTGGGGCTGACGTGTTGCACCACAATCGGGACACGTGCTGCGACTCTCGGGTGAGAGTGCGTCGTGACTACGTCGTTTGTCGCGCTTGCTCTTGGATGTCTTTTGCTTGGGTACTGCCATTTCTACTTTTCTCCTGCGCTCTCATCGCGCAGCTGCGCAAGGACGGCAAAGGGTGTTTGTTTCTTCGTTTCGGGGACTTCGAGTTTGCAATTGCACCGTTGATCATTCAACGAGCCACCACAAACCTGACATAGTCCCTTGCAATCCTCTTTACAGATGGGATGGAGCGGCATCGCCCCCGCGACAAGCTCCCCGAATATTCCGTCCAACTGGATAATCCTGCCTTTGTACCAAGCCGACTCAATATCATCGGTGAGACAAAGACCCTCGCGAGCGAGGTTTTCGACGCCTTCGGGATCTTCTGGAACCCGCCCCTTGGCGTCTTCCGCCATGAGCCGGAACTCATCGCGAAGCGCGTGACGATAGCGCGATAAACAGCGACCGCATTGTGCTTCTATTTCAAAGCTGCCGTCGCCCTCAAAAATGATGTTTGCCGCGGTGATATAGCTGCGCACCGTAAAGCGAAATGGGCTCACCAGCTCGTAGTCGAACTCGGCCGCGCCGGCCGTTCGCTCACGCCACCAGGACTCGGGAACCTCAAAGGTCTCCTCGTCCGGGGTCTGAGTCAGTCGATCAACGTAGATCTTCATTGGTGAAGTCTCAGGTGGAGGTCTCAGCGCCTTGCACGCGCGGTGGGTTTATGGCCGCCTGGGCCGATTGTCGCATGGGATGCGAGGCGGTTCAATTCGAGAAAACGGAGGCAAATCGGGCGATTGGCGCGGGGCCTTGGCCGCGATGCGTGCAACCAATTAGCAGAAACATGCCCCGAGGGCCACCGTTTTGCTACGGCAGATACACCACTCTCTTTAGGGTTGCTTGCGTTATGCTGCGCCGCCATGTCAACGATACGCACTCGATTCGCACCAAGCCCCACGGGGTTCCTTCACCTCGGCAGTGCTCGCACCGCCTTATTTAACTGGGCTTTTGCCCGTCACCACGGTGGCACATTCGTCTTGCGCATCGAGGACACCGACCGTGAGCGGTCGACTCTCGAGAGCGAAGCCGCGGTCATCGCTGGGCTGGAATGGCTGGGGCTCGATTGGGACGAAGGCCCCTTTCGGCAAAGTGAGCGCGCGCCACGCCACCAGCAGGTGATCGAGGACCTGCTCGCGCAGGGCAGCGCCTACCGCTGCGTGTGCACAAAAGAGAGCCTTGAGGAACGCAAGCAGGCCACCCTGGC
>JBLHOB010000460.1:0-3271 GCA_047619425.1 Myxococcota bacterium | reverse complement strand
TCGTGCAAGGCGGTGGTCCCTGGGTCGTTGTACTCATCTTGCGACTCGGCCTTGTCTTCGCAGGCATCATCGCCGCAATGATGACCGGCGCCGACCCGATCGCACTCGTCATAGGCCTTTCACTCGCAATGCCGGCGACCGTTGCAGCTGCCGTCTGGCACCGACCCGCCATCGAAGAAGTAGCTGCACAGGACGCCCCCGCAATCGACCCCGACGATTCGAGTTGGGACGACTTCAGCGTATGGCGCCCTAGCCGACAAATCCCGAACGTAGAGACAGAGCAATCTGAGCTATCTCAGACCTCTATCAAAGACGAGGAACAGAAATGATCAGCATCTATGCACCGCTTCAACAGGCGGGCGTATTGGTCGTCTTTCAGGCTGCAGTGCTGGCTGCCGTATTACTCGGCCTCGCGGCCTTGTCCGTGAAGCGACGCCTCGCCACGGAAGACGGCGGCATCCTGCCCGACGAAGGCATCACGCTTCGCAACCTGATCGAAGTCATCATCACGCAGCTTGCCGAACTCGGCAGTGACATCATGGGTGAAGACTGGCGTAAGCACTTCCCGCTTATCGGCACGATCTTCTTCTTTATTCTTGTCTCTAACATGATGGGCCTGATACCCGGTGTTGGTGGTGCAACCTCCGACGCCAATACGACCTTCGCGTGGGGGATCATCTCGTTCGTTTATTACAACTACGTCGGGATCCGCACCCACGGTTGGAAATACATTTATCAATTCATGGGGCCCGCCCTCATGGACATCGAGATTGGCGGAACCAAGTATCACGTGCGCCCGTTGACGCCGTTCTTCTTGCCTCTCGAAATCGTGCTTCACTTTGCACGCGTAGTAACCTTGGGCGTTCGGCTTCTGGCCAACATGTACGCCGACCATACCGTCGTCTCGGTTTGGATCTCATTGGTACCCATCGCAATCCCGGCCGTCTTCATGGGCCTGGGTTTGATGGTGAGCTTCCTGCAGGCAGTTGTTTTTGCCTTGTTGACCATGATCTACATCGGCTCTGCCTCGGAAGAGCCTCACTAGTCCCTGGCATTGCCCAGAGTTTTTAATCAATCATTTCACTTAATTCGTTTACCATCGAAGGAGAAACATCATGAATAAGTTCGCAAAGTTGCTGGTATGGACCTTGGTCGCAGTTGTACTTCCCGGCGTCGCATTCGCAGAAGCGGGCACGAACCCGGGCCCCGGCATCGGTGCTGGCCTCGCGGTTGGCTTGGCTGGCCTCGGTTGTGGCATTGGCCAGGGCCTCACGGCGGGTAACACCACCGCGGGGATCGCACGTAACCCCGGAGCCGCAGGAGCGATGTTCACGAACTTCATCCTCGGCATGGTGTTGATCGAGTCGATCGCAATTTACGGCCTCGTTATCTCGTTCATGCTCATCGGCTAGATCGTCGAACTCGTCTAAGTAGGCGAGCCGAGCATTGAACAACCGCACGAGCGTGCTGTCGCGAGACAGCCGTAGTTCTACTGCGAGCCCGAACTTGGCAACGAGTTCGGGCTTTCGCACGTCTGGCGCTCGGTTGGCGAGACCGTCGCCCGCCCGATCCTCCGCTTTCGCCGCTCGCCGCTCGCCGCTCACCGATGTCTCTCCCCCTATGCCCCCGCCCCGGATCCCACCGCACCCCTCTTGGCCGCGAAAACCAAACGCTCGCCGACTGTCTATCGGCGCTCAAAGAAAAGGCTCGCAGCCTCTTCATCGATTGCTCATCGGCGCTCAAAAAAACGAATCGCCGAGCGAGAGCAAGCGAAGAGATTCACCCCGTTACAACCTCTCCGCACCATTTGCCCTCGCTCGACAATTCCCACCCAGAACCCCCGGTCCCGTTAGAGGGGTTTGCTGGGTGACGTCTAATGACGATGAGCCTCAATAGAGCAAGGTGCGTGCCAGCTTGCGAAAACTCACTGCTGAGCAAAATCCCTTTACAAATCAAGGCTCGCTACCCTTCAACGCGCGAGGCCTTGGTCGCGCGTGAAAATTTGGACGGGGGTTCTGTGGCGCGCGGATTACTGATTGTCTTTGAAGGGCTCGACGGTTGCGGCAAGAGCACGCAGCTGGGCTTGCTCGCCGACCTGTTGGTTGCTCGCCAACGTGAAGTCGTGCGAACCAAAGAGCCAACCGACGGCCCGATCGGCCAACGCATTCGCGCAATGGCGCAGTCAAACGACCGCGTCACACCAGAGGAAGAACTCGCGTGGTTTATGGAAGACCGCGCCGAGCATGTGCGTGAAGTGATCGAACCGGGCATCGCAGCCGGTGCTGTTGTGTTGTCGGATCGTTACTGGCTATCCACTGTCGCTTACCAGGGTGCGCGCGGCCTCGACGCCGCGGCGATCATGCAAGCCAACGAAGAGCAATTCCCCGACCCCGACATCGCACTAATCTTTGAAGTGTCGGCCGCCCAAGGGCTCGAAAGAGTGAACGCGCGCGGCGGTGTCGCGGAGCCGGCCTTTGAAGAGGTCAACTTCCTTACTCGTGCCAAGCAAGTCTTCGACGGTATCGCGCGCCCGTATGTTGCGCGCGTCGATGCGACGGGGACGCCTGAAGAGATCCACACACGCGTCGTCGAACTCGTTGAGCCGCTACTCGGCTAGCAGGTCAATCAATGTCCGCGCGCGTCGGCGTCGACCCGAACTCGTTGTGGCTCGTAGATCAAGAGAGTTCGAAGCGCTGCTACTCGACGTTCGTGTCGTCGTCATCGCCTTCACCACGCGAGTCAAAAACCAGCGGCGGGTCGGGCGGTGCATCGAGGTAGGCCTTCTTGAGGGCGATCAATCCATAGCCCGTGGCGACGGCTGCGGGGAGCAAGATTTGAAACGAGGTGTGGGAGTCGGGCACATTGAAGCCGTCGATTGGCCACTCGTCCGCGTAGAACCCGGCCGCCCAACTGATCGCATTGAAACCGGTGTGAAGCAGGATCACGGCAAACAAAGATCCGGTCGCGAGACGGACCACGCCGAGCAGCAAGCCCGTCGCCAACGAGACGAGCAAGAACGAAAACAGTGTACTCGGCGGCAGCCCAGGCACGAGGCGGCACAGTGCAAAGAGCAGCGCGGTGAGAAGCAAGCCGCGTACTCGACCGATGTTGCCGATCAAGCCTTGCTGGATTACGCCGCGAAACAACCACTCTTCCATCACGGGCGCGAGGCCGACGATTACGATGAAGCGTTGGATCTCTCCGTAGAAAGTCGGCTCAAAGAACGGACTCGCAGCGGCTTCCAGCTCGGGGTCGATCGGGACAACGGGGG
>JBLHOB010000459.1:0-3276 GCA_047619425.1 Myxococcota bacterium | reverse complement strand
CCGCACGTCGGTAGCGTCTTACCAACTCGCTGTCGTGGCTCGCAATCGCGTCTTTGAAGAGCTTGCTTCCATTGGTCAGCGGCGCACCGGCGACCGAGGCGTGCAGGTCCTTCATCAAAAACGGCACACCGCGAAAGGGACCGTCGGGGAGTCCCGCGCTAATTTCAGCGCGGGCGGCGTCGACCAGAGAGTAGATGATTGCGTTGATTTGAGGATTGCGTTCTTCGACTCGCTCGCATGCCTCGTCGAGAAGTTCGCCGGGGGTGACGTCGCCCTTGCGTACCAACTCGGCGAGTCCAATTGCGTCGTAGTCTTCGTACTCGTTCAATCCGCCCATCGCGTTTTCTCCATATCAACTAGTCAACTAGTGTGGCGATACGGTAGGCCAATTGAGGCGCTGTGCACCCGCGCCAAGCGAGACAGCCGCGACGGACACATATCGATACGTCGGTTGTTCGCTTGAGGCGTCCGAGCGTCAGTAGACGGTGATTGTATGCGTTGCGAGTTGCGAACCCATGTCGACAAAGAGGTGCTCATTTTTCTCGTCGACCAGGTCGGCGCGAAATTCGTAGCGCCCGGCAGTACCGAGCTTGTAGCCACTGGCGGTGATGATTGCGCTCGCACCGGGGGCGAGTGGGCCTTTGTCGCTGCAAAAACGCCGTTCACGCAAAGGCCGCGGGTCGGGCTCTACGACTCGAAGGCGCATGGATAGGCGCACTCCCACCCCTTCGTCGCAATGCATCGGGATCGCCTGGGCGCTTCGATTGGTTACCCGCACTTCAAAGGCGAACGCCTCTCCCGCTGTCGGGCGAGTGCTGGGTGACGCGATTTCAATTTCGGCTTCGTAGAAGTAGGCAACGTAGTCTGTCGCCGCCCAGCGTCGAAAACGCCCAGGGGTGTGAGGGACATTGTCAGCGTCGAGCCAGTGCTGATAGCTTTCGAGAAAACCTGGCAGGTCCGAACCCAAGGTGGCGCCGGGGTAGCCGTACCGGATGGCAAACTGCTCACGCGCGCGATCAACGGACTGGCCGCCAAGCAACACGGCGATTGCCGAAGCGAGCCCGCTGCGATCGGTGCCGCCCTGGCAGTGGAGCAGTACCGGCGGTGTTGCCGTGTCGAGTGCTGTGATGATCTGTTCGACCTCTGCAGGACTTGGCCAACGTCGCGCACTGAGACGAACGTATTGGATGTTGAGGTTTGCCCGAAGTGCGGTTTGTATCGTGGCATTGCTCGCACGATCCTCGGCGGCGCCGCCTTTTAAATTGATCACCGATCGAAGGCCTTTGCTTTCGATCCACTTCGATAGACCTTCCGGAGAGGGCTGAGCCGAGCGATAAAGCTTGCCCTCCACCACCGTGTGTAGGTTTTCGCGAAACAAGAAGTTTTGAAAATAGAATCCGACGCCGATCCCGCCCAACGCGATGGTGACAAGCAAGCCTCGAGTGAAAACGTTGCGCGTCCATTTCATGGGAGCCAACTCGACGAGGGGCGGTAGGCGCGATGGCCTCGCTTGTGTGTAGGCAAGGTCTGAATCACGGCTTTTGTGTGCGCCGTGTTTGGGTTCTTCGCCTTGGCTGCGGCTTTCTCGTCGCGGCGGCAGCAGGCTTTGTCTTGGGTAGACCTTCACCGAGGACGCGATCGATCAACGACGTGGTGCGGACGCCAGCGATTTCTCGCAGCCGGACAACGCGTCCACCCCAGCTTTTGACTTCGCTCGCGCCTACGATTTCGTCGGGTTTCCAGTCGCCGCCCTTTGCCAGAACGTCGGGCCGAAGGGCTTTGATCAACGCGAGGGGAGTGGCGGCGGGAAATACGACGACCCAGTCGACGACGCCCAGTGCTGCGATCATCTCCGCGCGTTGGCGTGCGGGCACGATGGGGCGCCCGTCGCCTTTGAGCTTTCGCACACTTGCGTCGCTGTTGACCGCAACGATGAGGCGGTCGCCGAGCCCGCGGGCTTGCTCAAGGCTGCGAATGTGGCCCACGTGCAGCAGGTCGAAGCAGCCGTTGGTGAAGACGACGCGATCCCCGCGTCGCTTGGCCTTGCGGATCTCTTGGGCGGCGTCTTCTCGCTTGATGATCTTACTGCGGGCGGTTCGCGTTCGATTCGCTTTACGACTTGCTGCCAAATTCACGATGTCCGCTCCTTGCCTTTGTTGACGGTGCATACGTGTGGGCGCCGAAATTATTTATGAGATGTTCGAGGGTTGCGAGTGAAGAACTGCGACTTTGCGATGCGCGACACGCATCACTTGCGTCGCTCGAATAGCTGTCGGATCGCGCCGAACGGGGCTTTAACGACGTCGGGCAGTGGCACCCCATCCGTGAGCGATTTCATGGGTAGCGCATTGAGAACGGGGTCATCCAAGCTTCCTCCCACTTCGAAAAATGCACCGAACAATCCGCGGTCTTTCCCGCCGGGAATCAAGTTGCCGAGCAACGGAACGTTACCCAGTAGTTGGTCCACTTGTCGAAAGAGGAAGATCCCGATTTCAGCGTCAATCGCGCGACCGGGTTTGGCGAAGTCGAATTGTCCCGAAATGAAGATCCGCAACGGACCATCGAGTTTGATTTCGTCGGTTGTAATGACTCCGCGGTCAAAGACAATCGTGGTGTCGACCGACTCGTAGACCAGCGCATCGCTTGCCCGAGCAGGGCTCAGGCCCTCTGCCGCGTGTGCGAGTGCCGCCGCGAGGGGGATGTTCTGGCGGATCTCTCCTTGGCGACTGTGGAGATCGAGGCTGCCGGTTACGTGTGAGAAAGCGGGGTCGTCCGGGACGATCGGGCCTTTGAGTTCGCCGTCGACCGCAAGGGTCCCAGTGGCAAAATCGTCGGGGAAACCGACTGCGGCGAGCAAGCGTCCGGCTTCACCGTCGCGAATCGAAAAACGGGTATCAAAGGCGAGCTGATCCGCTCTTGCGAGATCGAGTTCGAATGCGCCGGCGAGGGTTCCGCTCGGCACGAGTTGGCCGTGAACCTCTTCGAGAATGAGGGTCTCGTCTACAAAGGCAAAAGACGCGACCGTTGGGCCTATAGGCCAGGCTTTGCCGCCGAGGCCTTCTACGAGAAGTCTGCCGCGGGCCCATGCGTCGTTGCGCGGTGGCGCGCTGCCGGGTTGCAAGGCGAGCGATCGCTCGGCTTCATCGACAGGGGCCGCAGACTCGGGACGCCAGACTTTGAGATGCGCATCAATGGTCGGCGTCGTGGCATGTGTGACGAGCACGTCGCCCAAAACTTGAGAGCCCCCCCAATTGCCGCTCGCGATCTGAAAGCTCT
>JBLHOB010000458.1:0-3280 GCA_047619425.1 Myxococcota bacterium | reverse complement strand
AGGAGAGTGATCACCCTGCGAATTTTTTCCTGCAAACCTTTGCGCGAAGCCTGTCGTTTGAGTGCGTACGAAGTGAAGTCGACCCGCTTCGCATGACAGATACCCGGCTGATAGTAGAGCCCGTAGCGAAACGCGACCGCGAGGCCGAGATACCAATCCGACATCTCTTCAAGCTCGTGAATGAACCCGCCACACGAGAGCAAGGCGTTGCGCTCGAAGATGGCGCCTCGTGCTTCTAGAATGTCGCCGTAGAGTACGTCCGAAAGTTCATCGGGTGCGTAATAGGCTTCAACAGGCGGCAGCGAGGGCGAGCGCTCGAGCACTTCGCGTCCCTGGGTAACGGTGAGGAAGTCACCGTAGGTGAGTCCCACATTGGGGTGCCGCTCAAGCGCCGGCATTGCGCGTGCAAAGAAGCCCGGCATGACGAAGTCGTCCGCGGACAGGCCGTACACGTAGTCGCCGCGCGCGGCTTCGAAGCCTTTGTTGGTGGCGCGTGGCGTACCTTGATTTTTCTCGCTGCGGATCAGACGAACGGAAGAGTTCGCTGCCGCGATCCTCTCAATCACCTGTGCGCTGTCATCCGTTGAGCAGTCGTCGACGACAACAACTTCATCGGGCGCCCTTGTTTGCTGCAGAACAGAGTCGATCGCTCGCACAACGACATCGGGGTGATTGTAAAGAGGGATAACGACTGACAGCGTTGCGCGCTTCACGGGCAAAGGCTCCTGGCTACGAAGATCAGATACTGGGACTGCTACTTGAGCAGTGTCGTGATGTATCGAAAAAGTCCGGCGCTACTCACCGGCTCGCGGTTGCAAACGATCTGAACATCAATCGCCGCCGCAGTACTCCCCACGAAAGCGGCGAGATCGTTTGGCAAGCCCGCCCCTGCGCACAGGGCAGCCAGGGACAAGAACGCGTCCCCCGCGCCAATCCGGTCGACAACCTTGGTCGAGAGCGCGGGCACCTGTGCATACTCGCCGGCTTCGCGATCAAACATACGAACACCCGCCGTGCCCATTGTCACGGCCACTCGCTTGGCGTTGACTCGTGCGCCGATAATCTCGGCAACGTGATCAACCGAATTTGATCGGTCGTGAGCGGCAAGCCGCAGCTCGGGCTCGTTTAGCGAGACAAGGTCCACACGGGGATAGCGGTTGATCACATGGAAGCCGCGATTGCCGCTGTTGATCTGCGTGTTTACCGCCAAGTACTTCGCATGCGTGCAAAGCGTTTGAACCATCGCATCAGAGATAAAGCCGTTGCCGAAGTCGGGCACAATCACCACATCAAAACGAGGCAACTCGTGGGCCAGCCACGCGTTTGCGGCGGCGTCGACCTCAACGTCGTAGTCGTCACCCTCGCGCAAATAGATCTCAAACAAACGATTGAAATCGCTGTCTACAAAGCGCCGCTTGATCAAGGTGCTTGACGCAGCTGAGCGGAAGAAGGCCGGCTCTACGTTTTTGACAAGATGAGAGCGAATGAAGTGCTCGCTCCCGTCCCCCTGCCCAATCCCCGTAGCCAGTGTGACGTTGTCGCAGAACTCGCCGAGATGATTTGCAACCGCGATCGCGCCACCCGCAAATTGCTCGGCAGACTCAAACGAGACGGCGAGGCCGCCTCCCTTGCCCGGGCGACCAAGTGGCGTTGTGTAGTGGTACTCGTCGATAATCGCATCGCCAACCACGAGCACCTTGAGATCGCGCAACGAACGCAGCGAGTCGATGATGGTCTGGTCCGAGTAGCGCTCGGAGAACTCGGCGAGGTAGTCGCGCACGTTCTCCGGGAAGACGTCGAAGTGTTCGTTGAGAAGACTCGAGGAGCTAAAGGTGATCTCTTCGGTGAAAAAGATTGTGCCGCCGACTCGGTCGATGGCCTCGTACTCGGCGCGATTTGGCGCCGAACCATCCATGTCCTGAGAATTTGGCTTAATGCCCTTTACCAGCACGTCCGGCCGCACGGCGTCGATGGCATCGGCACCGTTGGCGGCCTGATGCACCGCAACAGCATTCACGCACTCAAGGGCGGCAACGCCCTCTGCGCGCAGCTCTTCACCAAACACCGGGCGCCCGGGCCCCTTGTTGACGAAGGCATCGCCCGTCACCGAGACAAGCAACGCATCCGCTTGTGAGCGAGCGCGTTGCAGGTGTCGAATGTGCCCCATGTGGAGCAGGTCAAATGTGCCGTGACACAGCGCAATTGTCTTGCCCTGCGCACGCAAATTATTTGCCGCGGTCGCTAGCGCCTTGAGCCCACCATCGGTCTGTCCCTCCATGTACCTACTCCTTTTGGTCGTGGAAAAAGCAGTTCGACAGAGGGGGAGTCGATTGCGGCCTACTGACAGATTTACGGAATATTCCACTCATACTTGAGCAGAACTTCACGCAAATGCGCGTAGCTGTGTTGGCTTTGCGCAAAGGGTTTTGAGAATCTGTTTCGCGTTCTGTGAGTCGAATTTTCCATTTGCAGATCCCGAGAGCCTTTCGATTTGAGAACACAGCCAGCTCCAACCGATTCGCGAGTTTCCAGCGGCGCTGCTCAAGTTCGACGATGAGTTGCCGACTCGTGAAGCATCACGACACCGACATCACCCGCACCGCCGAGCACCAATGCCACAACCGAGGGGCCACTCCTTGTCCAACCCAATCAATCACTTCCCATGTCACGTGTGCCTCGATGGAGAAGCGGTCGAAATCCCTGCATTCTCAACGTTCAAGCGCGTGACATCGGACTGCAAGCCGTGGCCCGATGGCGGGACACTGGGCGTTTGCCAAGCATGCGCGAGCGTCGTGAAACGCATCGACCCAACATGGCAAAGTGAAACCGACGCCATCTATCAGGCATACGACATCTTCCACCAAGCCGACGGCCACGAACAACTGGTCTACAGCGCAGACCAGGGCGCGGCGCGCTTTCGCTCGGACCCACTCGTCGAAAAGCTGAGCGATCTCATTGGGCCGGCCCAAACGGGAAGCTTGCTCGATGTGGGCTGTGGGAAGGGCGCATTCCTTCGCGCCTGGGCACAAGCATTTCCGCTTTGGGATCTCGAGGGTAGTGATCTCGGCGACTCGACCGCCGAAGCGGTGCGCAGCATCCCCGGTGTGCGGGCTATGCACACCAAGGGCTTCGAGGGCATCGAGAGTACGTTTGATGTTGTCTCGATGGTCCACGTCCTTGAACACATCGTTGACCCAGCGGCATTCTTGCTCGAAGCGACCGATCGCCTGCAAGCCAACGGAAAACTCTTTGTCGAGGTTCCTCTTTTTGCGGAGCGCGC
>JBLHOB010000457.1:0-3290 GCA_047619425.1 Myxococcota bacterium | reverse complement strand
GGCTCGTAGAACCTTTCGTGGGCGAGGCTTTCGGGCAGGTTCGTCGCCGCAACGACGGTGTCGGGCTCATTGTGGGGATAGCGGTAGTCGCGGCCATAGCCGAGGTCGCTCATCAGCTTGGTCGGAGCGTTGCGCAAATGCATCGGCACCGGCGGTGAGCCCGTTTGATTGACGAGGGCCATTGCACGATCCAGCGCCACGTACGCCGCATTGCTGCGCGGGGCACACGCGAGATAGGTGGCTGCCTGGGCCAAGGGGATGCGCGCTTCGGGCATGCCCAAGCGATCGACCGCCTGATAGGTGGCATTGGCCAGGGGCAGGGCGGCGGGGTCTGCGTTGCCGACGTCCTCGGATGCAAAGATCAGCAAGCGCCGTGCGATAAACAGCGGGTCTTCTCCGGCGACGAGCATGCGCGCCATGTAGTACAGCGCTGCATCGGGATCGCTTGCGCGCAGGCTTTTGATCAGCGCGCTGACAATGTTGTAGTGCTCTTCGCGGTCTCGGTCGTGGATAAGTACGCGACGTCCGGCGACTTCGCGAACCGTTTCGGCGGAGACAATGCCTGTGGGATTGGCGCCGCTGCGATGGGCGGCAACCGTGGCATCGAGGATCCCCAGCGCGCGGCGAGCGTCTCCATCGGAGGCGCTCACGATCGTCGGCAGGGTCTGTTCGTCAAAGACGAGACCGTGTTGGCCGAGTCCGTGTTCTTTGTCCTCGGCGGCACGTTCGACGACACGCAACAAAGCGGCCTCGTCCAAGGCTGCGAGGGTCACCACCCGACAGCGCGAAAGCAGCGGAGCATTGACCGAGAATGACGGGTTCTCCGTGGTGGCGCCGAGCAGTGTGACCGTGCCGGCTTCGACGTGGGGCAGCAGCACGTCCTGCTGTGCGCGATTGAGCCGATGGATCTCGTCGATAAAGAGCAGCGTGCGCAGGGGAGTACGCTGGGCGCGCTCGACGGCCGCGCGAATTTCTTTCACTCCCGCAACGACAGCGGACAATGGCTCGATCCGGGTGTCCGGCGTCTCGGCCAACAGCCAGGCCAACGTCGTTTTGCCACTGCCCGGCGGTCCCCACAGAATGAGGGAGGGAAGTTCGCCGGCGCCCACCATACCCCGAAGTGCGCTGCCGGGGCCGACGACTTTCTCTTGCCCGATCATGTCCTCGAAGCTGCGAGGGCGCATGCGATCGGCCAGTGGTGCCCGGGCATCCAATTTACGGGTCGGGCGTTCGGGAAAAAGGTCCATCGTCTGGTCAGAGGTCATAAGCCTCTATCGTAGCGCTCGCCCTTGAGGCTGGGCCCCGCAAGTGAGATGATTGGGGCGGGGCACGGAAGCCCTGCCGGCGACGTGCTCGAAAGAGCGAAAGGCGAGATGTGAAAGTCCAATCCATTGGCGTGTGCCTCAAACCCGACACCCCCGACTGCAAAGAAGTCGTAGGGCGGCTGGTCGTCTGGGCGCAGCACCGCGATATTGAAGTCTTGCTCGATCAGCAGGCGGGCCCGGGGCTCGACCTGCCTGTCGTCAGCCGCGACGAACTCTGCGCTCGCGTCGATTTGATCGTCGTGGTCGGAGGCGACGGCACACTGCTGTCGGTCGTGCGCTCGGCCGGTGCGCGCGAGGTTCCGATTCTCGGAATCAATCTCGGCACCCTCGGTTTTCTCACCGAAGTGAACCGCGACGAAATGGAAGAGTGCCTAGACCGCATGATCGCAGGCGAATTGGCGATCGAACCCCGCATGCGGCTTGAGATTCAGGTGTACCGCGATGAGCAGAAGATCGCGTCGTATCTCGCGCTGAACGATGTGGTGATCACGCGCACCGCGATTAGCCGCATGGTCGATCTCGAAACGTATGCGGACGGCTTGCGCGTTACGACGTATCACGGCGATGGGCTCATCATCTCGACTCCAACGGGCTCCACGGCGTACTCCCTTTCGGCAGCCGGGCCTATTCTCTTGCCGGGGCTTGAGGCAATCGTATTGACGCCGATCTGCCCTCATTCACTAAATCAACGCCCGCTTGTTCTGCCACAACAAACGCAGGTAGACGTGCGGGTGCTACTCGCGCCCGGAGCCGATTCCGCAACCTTGACCGTGGATGGGCAGGAGGGACTCGAGTTGGGCCAACACGATCGCGTCGTCACGTCGCGCTCACCTCACGCAGCGCGCATCGTCGCGTCTCCCTTCCGCAATCGATTTGACATCTTGCATACAAAACTCCAATGGGGTGAACGGTGATCGAAACCCTCCGCATCGACGAAATTAAAATCGTCGAAAAAGCAGAACTCGAATTTGGCCCGGGGCTCAACGTGCTAACCGGCGAAACCGGTGCCGGTAAATCCATTATTCTCGGCGCACTCGAAATGCTCGCCGGAGCGCGCGGCTCGGCGGATATCCCGCGCAAGGGGTCGGATCTCGGCACCGTTGAGGCGGTGTTTCGAACGGAAGGCCTCGACAGCTTCGAAGCTGAGTTGGTCGAGCGCGGTTTCTTCGACTCTGCGCCCGAGTCCAAAGAGGACTCACCGCGAGAGTTGTTGGTGCATCGCACCTTGGCGTCGAGCGGACGCAGCCGTGCCCGGGTAGCCGGACAGTTGGTTCCGATTTCGACGCTCACGGAATTGTTTGCCGAGCGCCTGGAAATTTCGAGCCAGCACAGCTCACAAGCGCTGCTGCGCCCCGAAAGTCATGGGCGCTATCTCGATGCGGCCGGACAACTGCTCGGGTTGCGCGCCGACGTCGAAGGCGGGGTGACACGAATGCGCGAGATCGACGCCGAGCTCGCGAGCTTGCGTGCCGAAGACGAAGAACGCGCACGACGACGCGACTTCCTCGCGTTTCAACTCGAAGAGATCGATGCCTTTGCACCGACTCCCGAGGAGTTCGCCGACATAGACCGAGAGCACAATCGCCTGGCGCACGCGGGGCAACTGCGCGAAGACGGCGCCGCACTGGTTCATGAACTGCAGGGCGATTCAAACGGAAGCGAGGGGGGGAACGCTGTCGACGCCGTGGCCCAGGCACTCAAATTTGGCGAAGCCCTCGAGCGACTCGATCCATCGCTTACAGAGCTGGTCGAACGCTTGCGCTCGGTAGCGCTTGAGTTGCGTGAAGTGGCTCGGGACTTCGAACGTCATACCGATGGCATCGAAAGTGACCCGGCGCGCTTCGCGATGCTCGAAGAGCGGCTCGCGCAATTTGAGAAGCTTCGCCGCAAGTACGGCAACACGGTCGATGAAATTCTCGAGTTTCGCAGCCACGCAGCAGAGCAACTGGTGGGGATCGAAGGAGC
>JBLHOB010000456.1:0-3302 GCA_047619425.1 Myxococcota bacterium | reverse complement strand
AGGTTTTCGTAATAGCCCCGCTCAATCGAGCGTAGATCCGATGTGTTGGGCTGATTGCTCTTCAAGCTTGTGAGGATGAAGCGAGTCCTCTCATCGACGCGTCGATGGAGGCGCGAGTCGCCAATGATGTAGATGACGACGCCGGGCAGCAGCACCGTAACCGCAGCTACCTGTGCGAATCGCATGAATCGCGCGCCCTTGGGCACGGTGCCGATCAGCAAGCCCTGGCGATAGCGATTGATGAACTCAACGCCAAACTTGGCTGCGGCGACCAGCAGTAGCACCACGGCGCCGTTGAAGAAGAAGTCGCCATCGACGAAGCGCCAAAGAGAGAGCCACTGTTCAATGGAATGAGACGACCACAATGACCAGAGAATGGCGAGGGTTGCAAATACGCCCATGGTCTTTAGCGCCGATGTCGCGGTGTTTCGGAAGACGAACTTGTTCGAGAGCGAACGCCGTCGAGGGTGTTTGGTTTCCCAGGCTGCGTTGATGATGACGAGCACGCCGAGGATGATCCAAAACAGGGCATCTTGAGCGGTGAAGTAAACGCCGCCCCGAAGCCAATAGCTTTGGTACAGGTGGAGCAGCCAGGTTGCGAAGAATGCATTTGCAGAACCCACGATCACGGGAGCGATCGCGCCCTTGGTGCGGAAGCGAAACGCTAAGGGTGTATAGAAGACCTTCACCATGAAGTCTTTCCAGTAGATGTTCACGCGACGCCAGTAGTCGGTGAAGCTGTCTGCAAGAAAGTAGTGGTGGTTGGTGACGGGTAGGTTGAAGCCAAACATCAACAGCAACCCGACGATCATGTGAAACTGGCCCGAGACTCGAAGGTAGAGCCCGAAGTTGGCTAGGACATAGCGGAGCAAGCTCTCGCCGTCAGAGACCAACTCTGGACTGATGTAGAAGTGGTAGTAGACGATTCGATAGAGAATGAGGTGGATGACGCCACGAGCCATCCAGCGCAGGCCGCGCTGATAGATGCGAATGGCGTCTTCGTTGTAGTAGTCGCGGCCAAACGTCTTCCAGTCGACGACCGGAAAAAACGGAAAGAACGCATTCGGCAGCATGAAGAAGTAGGCGAGGATGCGCGGGACTGGGGCTCGTTTGACTTCGTGTCTTATATCGTTGGCGTAGACGATGAGTCGGAACATAAAAAACGCACCGACCACGGGCCAGATCGAAGCAAAGGCGCCGTCAAAG
This sequence comes from Myxococcota bacterium, assembly GCA_047619425.1. Lineage (GTDB taxonomy): Bacteria > Myxococcota_A > UBA9160 > UBA9160 > UBA4427 > DUBZ01. The sequence continues at coordinate 2,096 of JBLHOB010000456.1, read as the reverse complement.
ACGACTCCCGTGCGAGAAAAGATCAACGCGCCGCCCACTGTGACGAGAGTGACCATGCGATAGCGGAAGGCAATTGGGAGGTGGCAGATCGCAATCAGGACAAGCCCGGTGCCGACCACCATCGAACTATTGGTGAATGCAAGGGCCCAATCAAACGCGCCGGGGCCCACGCCAAACGCGTAGCCTATTGAGGCGATCGAAAGTGCGGTGAAGAACGCCAGGCGCATGCGTAGGGGAAGCAGGTGATGGATGACCGCTGCTACGCCGATCCACGGCAAGGCTGCGCGGAAGGCAGGGCTCTCGAAGCGAAACTGCAACGCGACAGCGATGACCAGCGCCAACTGGGCGGCGATCAATCCGTAGTGGAGCAGCGGTGCCGGTGGCTCCGGTTTCGCTTTCAATTTGCCTAGCGCCATCTGTTCAACTCATCCTGTTGCGGTGCGGTGTAAGAGGGGACGTCTACTCGGAGCTGCTTGCCGTCGCGAAAAAGTACGAAGCCGACTCGTGGGCCGATCGTTAAACGGATCTACAAGCCGATCAACGAAGCGATCAACACTCTCTGGATCTCTGATGTGCCGGAGTAGATTCTGCTGCCGAGTGCGTCGCGCAATTCGCGCTCCACCTCGGACTCTTTCATGTAGCCGTAGCCGCCCTGCACGTGCATGGCATCCTGCGCGCAGGCAACCCACGATTCGCTGATGTGTAGCTTGGTCATGGCGGACTCAAGGAAGATGCTTCGTCCCTTGTCGCGCAGCCAAGCGGTGCGGTAGAGCATCGACCTTGCCGTTTCGACGCGCAGCTTCATATCGACGATGCGCGAAGAGACCATTTGAAACTTGCCGATCGCCTGACCGAACTGTTGGCGTGTCTTGGCATAGCGAATGGTTGTCTCGAGCAGGCGGTCCATCGCACCGACAGCGCTCGCGAGAATGCACGCGCGTTCCCATGTCATCGAATGGGTAAACATGCTGGTACCGTCGCCTTCGGTCCCGAGCCGGTTGGCGGCGGGGATGCGACAGTCGTCGAAGAAGAGGTCACCCATGGGAGAAGTTCGAATGCCCATCTTGTCCGCGTGCCCGCTGCAACTGAAGCCTGGCGTGCCTTTCTCTACCAGAAAGGCGCTGATCCCATTCGGGCCTTTCTCGGGGTCGGTGGTTGCATACACGAGGGCGAGGTCGGCAACACTGCCGTTGGTCACGAAGATTTTGTTGCCATTCAAAACGTAATCGTCGCCGTCGCGGATCGCCGTCGTCTTCAGGCTATAAGCATCGGAGCCCGCGCTCGGCTCGCTCATGGCGTTGCCGCCAATCAAGTCGCCATTGCACAAGCCGGGCAGCCAACGTTGTTTCTGTTCTTCGGTGCCGAAGTGGGCAATCGGGATCCCGAGGGTCCACATGTGCGCATTGATTGAGAAGACAAGGCCATTGTCTTTGCACCCGTAGCCGAGTCGTTCGAGTACGCCGACTGTGGTCACCGTGTCGAGGCCAAGGCCGCCATACTCTTTCGGGATCGGCAGGCCGTGGATGCCGGCTTCGGCGCACAGCTTGAAGCCCTCGCGGTTAAACTCGCCCTTGGCGTCGCGTTCGAGCAAGCCCTCATTGAGTGCACCGCGGGCAAACTCGAGAACGCCTTCGCGCAATTCTTTCTGTTCTTTGGTAAATGCAAAATCCATCGCTCAGTTGGCCTCGTTCTGGAGTTTTTGATAGTCGACTTTGTCCGTGGACGTCATGGGGAGGCTCGGGTGGAACATAAACTTGTCGGGGATCATATAGGCCGGCAAGCGTTGGGAGCAAAAGCGTTTCAGGGCGATCAGTGAAATCTTCTCCAGCTCGCCGAGCCCCAAGTGGGCGTGAATGGTGACGCCGGTTTCCTGGTCCGAGATCGCAACGACGGCTGCTTGATCAACATCGGGGTGATTTGACAGCGCGGCTTCAATCTCGCCGAGCTCAACTCGGTAGCCACGCTTCTTTACCATGCGGTCGCGGCGTCCGACGAAGCGGAAGTTCTCTCCCGCTTCTTCGATCACGACATCGCCGGTGCGGTAGTAGTCGTCGACAAACGCGGCGCTGCTCTGTTCGGGTAAGTTCCAATACGCC
>JBLHOB010000455.1:0-3330 GCA_047619425.1 Myxococcota bacterium | reverse complement strand
GACTTGAAGCGCACGGTGAAGCAGCAGCTCACTCGACTGCTGGAAGAAGTTGGACGCGAAGAAGTCAACTTCGCCGGTCGCAATGAACGCGTCGCGGTCGTGACGGAATTGCTCGGGGTCGCAGCGAGCGACTTTGGCATTTTCCCCATCACGGCAGAGCCAACTCCGACTCCTTCACTGCAGTAAGGCAACCGGCCAGGTTCTACCGATGCGGCCGGCTCCCGTAAGGCCGTGCGCCGATTTGCCCTAGCGAGTGTTTCGCTTACCGCTGGTTCCCGCTTTGGTTGGCAAGGCCGTCGGCAAGCATTCGGGCCGCGCGCTTCTTTCCTTGTGCGCAGGCCGGGCCTTCAAAGCGTTTGGCCATACAGGTTGCGACAAACTCTTCGATGCGGATTTCGCCCTCTGCCTCGAGTTCCAGGGCTTTCGCAGAACCGGGTGCCACTTGGGAGAGGCATTGCTCGCGACTCTTTGAGCGTTCACGGCAGCTCGACCACTGTCCGCGCAGTGCATCGGGGTTGAACGGAATGGCGTGGTAGAAAAATTCGGAGTAGAGGTCGGTGAGTGTTGATCCCGCATTGGGGGTGGTGTCGGAGAACTCGATGTTGGTTTCGAACAACGCGCTCAGTTGCTCGATCAACTCGAGGGGGTCTTCGACCTCAGGCTTTGTCCGGGCGATCCAGTCGACTGCGCTTGCCAGCGCCTCCTGATACGCTTGCGAGGTGGGAGCCTCGCTCATCCATTGAGCGACCATCGTGACGCCAAATCCGCGCGATTGGCGGCATGCCATTCGAACCGCGCCGAGCCGTTCGTCGTCGTCGAGCTTGCCTCCGCGATAGTCGATGTAGCGCCGTAGCATCGAGTTCTTCGTGCCAAGGGTCGCTGGATTTCCAAAGCCCGTGAAGGGCAAGCGCGCGGCGCCGCGTCGGAAGAACGCGCGGCCCGCGACGTCACTCAACGTCGGCTTGTAGAGGCTGTGGGTTGGCCCTTCAAACTCGGCCGCATGCCAGGCGCCTACGGGTAGAAACTCTTTGGCGAAAAGTTCAGCGGGGTTCGTGATGCCCGTGCGCGCCAGCACGTGCTTGAAGTCTGGCCGCTCGGTACGTGCAATGATGCGGTGGTAGTCGACCGCGGGCCCGATGTCCTTGAAGCCCAGGATCACGAGATCCATGGGGCCGGCCTCCCAGACGGATACGTGCTCAAACACCGCGCTGTAGGTGCGCAGGACGAGTTCGAGGGAAGCGTTATCGGTTTCGTATTTGTGAAACCACTGGGCATAGACGCCGCCGGGGGCGAGGCGATCGCGCGCCAAGCTCAAGAACTCGCGGCTGTAGAGCATCTCGACGCCGGTTACCCATGGGTTGCTGGGTTCGGAGACAATGATGTTGAAGTCGTTCTCGCTTCGAGTCAGTGCGCGATATGCATCACTTCGGACGATCTCGACGTTGTCGCGGCTGAGCGCGTGATTGTTATAGGGCGCGAATAACTCAGCGGCTTTGATCACGCCCGACGAGATTTCGGCTGCAACGATGCTCTTGGTTCCGTCGATCAAAGCGAGTTCGCCAGCCGTGACCCCTGTGCCGAAGCCGATGATGAACGTGCGCTCAACGCTGTCAGCCATCAGCGCCGGGAGGATGCCGAGAAGCGCCATCGTGTCAAAGTCGGTGAAGGTGTTTCCGTCGGACTTGCCGTTGACCACGATGCTTCGCGTCGAGAATCCGTTCTGGAAGTATTCGCGCACGGACACCGACGCCGTGGGATCGTCTTCGTAGGTGAGCAGGTTGTTGGCCTGGGGGGTTACGTATTTCTCGAGGTAGTTGTCGTAGCCCTCATAGAGATCGAGGGGTTGGGTTTCCGCTCGATAGAGGCCGGCCTGCAGGATCATGCTGTTCCACGGCTGCATGGAAGAGAGGGCGAAGAGGACTGGCACCGCGATGGCCGTTACGGCTACGTGCAGCCGAAATAATCGAACCGTCATCAGCGTTGCGGAGACGACGATCGCGGCAATCGCAAAACGGTAGACGTGGTGGAGGTCGAACCAGAAAAAGAGCGCGTACCCACCAATTAAAGCGCCGAGCAGTGAGCCTACGGTGTTCCAGCTGTAGAGCCGGCCCGCGAGTGATCCAAGCTCTCCGACTTCGTTGCGCAGATGATGAAAGATCAGTGGAAGCGTGATACCAGAAAGAACGACGGGAACGCCGATTACGGCGAGCAGCAGAAGGAAGCCTGCGAGGTGATAGACATAGAACGCGATGTCCGGGTTGGTGAATGCCGTTCGCAGCACAAAGACCCAGTAGGGTGCTTGGGGGAGCACGTCGTAGAGCCCGACAAGCAAAGCGACCAGCACCCAGAGATTGATGGCGAGAAAGATGCGCGGTACGCGCGATAGCCCGGACACCGACAGGCCCCCGATCGCAATGCAGAGAACAAACGCGGCCACGACCATCGAAAACGTAAACTGCGAAGATCCGAACGCCAGCCCCGCCAACCGAATCAGCGTGGTCTCGAGGGTCATCATCGCAAAGCCGATTAACAACGCGGCGACTAAATACATCCACACGGCGGCGACTTCGCCCGGATCAACCGTCGATGCATCGGACTCTGTTGCGTGGCTTTGTACTGGCTCGGTCATCGGGTCGCGCAGCCCCAGGAGCGCGTAGATCAAACCGGCCAGAAGGTTGATCGCACCCATGGCAAAGAGTGCACCATCGAGGCCAAGGCGAGGGATCACGTAAAAGCCGGCGGCCAGCGCCCCCGCGAATGCGCCCAAAGTGTTGATGCCGTAGACGAGCGCGTGAACTCGAGTGGCGTCTTCGAGATTGCGCGACAGGCCTTGGGTGAGCACGGGGATGGTTGCGCCCATCATCACAGCGGGCGGACCAATCAAGAGTGCCGCGAGTATGACGTCGAAGAAAAAGCCCAACGCGGGAGTCGCATGCGGAAGTACGAATGAGACTGCTTGTGCGGCGCGGAAGAGCCAGGGGAAGGCGAAGGCGTAGCAGCCGATTATGGCTTCAATCACTCCGTAGGTGAGCAGCAGGCGTGGCGCCGTTCCTTGCGCGCTGGCGCGATCAACCAGCCGGGAAGTAACGGCACCGAAGAGCGAGTAGCCAATCGAAAGGCCCCCGAGAAAAATGCCCAGAACGGCCGCAGTGGCTTCGCTGTGCGAGCCCAACAGCGTCGCGAGATACTTTTGCCAAGTGACTTGATAGACCAAGCCCGTGAAGCCGGTTAACACGGTGAGGGCAAGGGCGGTTGTTCGCGTCATCCACACTCCTTGCCAACTGGCTCTGCTTATTGCGGCCGTGTTCGCACACGACACGAGGCTGATTC
>JBLHOB010000454.1:0-3332 GCA_047619425.1 Myxococcota bacterium | reverse complement strand
CAGACCCTTTGAAAGCGTCACCAAAAAGCGCTCTTCTTCGCGTTGAATGCGGCCACAGATAAACTCGCGGCGCTCAACGAGGTCGGGATACGCCCCGCTCATCTCGTCGATCACCTTGTCGGCAACCAGGTGGATGAAGGGTTGCTCCGTGCCGAGCAGCACGCCGTGGCGCGAAGCCCGACGAAGGATCCGACGCAGGACATAGCCGCGGCCTTCGTTTGAGGGCAACACCCCGTCGCCGATCAAAAACGTTAGCGCTCGCGCGTGGTCTGCGATGACGCGCAAAGAGACGTCCTTCTCTGGATCGCTGCCGGCGTTGGTACCCGTCAAGTCTGCACCGCGCTCGATCAGCGGAACGAACAAGTCGGTGTCGTAGTTGGTGTCGACGCCTTGCAGCACCTGGGCCCAACGCTCGAGACCGCCGCCGGTGTCGACCGAGGGCTTGGGCAGAGGCGTTTGCTCGCCGGAAGCGCTGCGGTTGTACTGCATAAAGACGAGGTTCCAAATCTCGAGCCAGCGGCCGCATTCACACGACGGGTCACAGACAGCGGACGTGCAGCGTCCGGTCTCGCCAAAGTCGATGTGGATTTCGGAGCAGGGTCCGCACGGGCCGGTGTCGCCCATCGACCAGAAGTTCTCCTCGTCACCCAGGCGATAGATCTTGCTTTCAGGTACGCCGATCCCGTCGCGCCACAGGTTGAAGGCCTCGTCGTCTTCGTTGTGCACGGACACGGCGAGCTTTGCGGGCGCGAGCTTCAAGCCGTCGGTCAAAAGCTCCCAAGCGAAGTCGATGGCCTCTTCTTTGAAGTAGTCGCCAAAAGAGAAGTTGCCGAGCATTTCGAAGAACGTGTGGTGACGTGGCGTGCGTCCGACGTTTTCGAGATCGTTGTGCTTGCCCGACACGCGCATGCATTTCTGCGACGTCGTTGCGCGAGAGTAGCTGCGCGTCTCTTCGCCGAGAAACAAGCGCTTAAAGGGGACCATCCCAGCATTGATGAACATCAATGTCGGATCGTCTTGAGGCACCAACGATGCACTCGCCTGACGCGAATGCCCCTTCTTCTCGAAGAAGTCGAGAAAAAGTTCGCGGATGTCATTCGCTGCGGGTCCCATGCTTCACCTTTCGATTCGTTCGGTTTGTCTGCAATGCTGCAGATCGGTCTTGCGTTTCGCGGTCAACAACCTCTCAACGCCTTGCCGTCGGATGCTCTAGTGCGCACCGTGGTGGCTGATGGCTCGCCCTGCTCTGAATCGCTTCGTACTGCCCAGCCCATAAACAAATAACGATTGCGCCCAGACTCATTTGATCTCGCGTCAGTCGAAGACACCCAAGTCCTCGGGTCCACCAGTCAACCGACCGCGCAACCAACGAGATCTCTCGCGCAAGACCGTACCGGCGAATTGATTTCCGAGACAACCCGAGGGCTAACCGGCGGTGCAATATAGCGAAATGCAGCTTTTGGGCGACGTTTCGTCGATGCCCGAGCCCGGGGACGAAGCGCCAATGGCAAGGTTGTGACCAACTTCGACGCACGTCACCCAGCCTTGCGGGACACGCACGCGCATGAAGCGCTGGCTCCCTATGAAATCAGGGACCCGAGGTGGACGACCGTACGGTGCACGCAGGGCCTTTAAGCGCGCGCAATGGCGAGCGGCCGCAACACACGATCCCTGCAGACCCCTCGTGGCCCGCTAAAAGCGGTCGATGCTGAAGCCGTCGTCGCCGGGGAGCTGTTCGTCGTCTTCTTCGGAGTCGGGCTTGTCGTCCTCCCCGTCGAATTCGCTCCACTGTGCATCGGACGTCGACGCAATGCCGCGAAAGCGCAGTGCGAAGTCGTCTGGGTTGGAGACGTGCTTGAGCGCCTCGTCGTAGGTGACCAGTTCGTCTTTTACGAGTTGCATCAGCGACTGATCAAAGGTCTGCATGCCATAAGACGTGTAGCCCTTGGAGATGACATCGGGGATTTCCTTGGTGCGGTCCTTGTCCCCAATGCACTCGCGCACGAAGGCCGTCGAAACGAGCACTTCGAGTGCCGGTACCCGGCCGTTGCCGTCTGCACGGGGCACGAGCCGCTGCGAGATCACGGCCTTGAGGATTGTTGCCAATTGCAGGCGCACCTGCTTTTGCTGGTACGGCGGGAAAACCGAAATGATGCGGTTGATGGTCTCGGTTGCGTCGAGGGTATGCAGGGTGCTCATCACGAGGTGCCCGGTCTCGGCTGCGGTCAGTGCGGTTTCGATGGTTTCGAAATCGCGCATCTCGCCGACCAGAATAACGTCGGGGTCCTGTCGCAGGGCTGCCCGCAAGGCGTTCCCGAAGCTGTGCGTGTCGACGCCGATCTCGCGCTGATTGACGATTGAGCGGCGATCGCGAATCAAGAACTCGATCGGATCTTCAATGGTCATAATGTGCGCCGTACGCTCGGAGTTGATCTGCTCGATCATCGCCGCAAGAGTTGTCGACTTGCCCGAGCCCGTGGTGCCGGTAACCAGCACGAGGCCACGTTGCTCGCGAGAGATTTTTTGCACAATCGCCGGCAGGTGCAGCTGCTCGGCCGTCTTTACGCCGAACGGGATCACGCGAAACACAATGCCGATGGTCCCGCGCTGCTGGAACACGTTGACGCGAAAGCGGCCGAGGCCCGCAATGCCGTAGGCGAGGTCTTGCTCACGCTGCTCTTCGAAACGGGCCTTCTGCGTCGCACTCATGATCGACGAAGCGATGCCTTGTAGTTCGTCGGGCATCATGCGCTCGCCGTTCTTGAGCGGCACCAGTGCGCCGTCGACCCGAAACATCGGAGGCAGTCCTGACTTCAAATGAATGTCGGACGCGCCGCCTTTGATGGCCACCTTCAGAATATCGTTGAGATCCATGCCCATGGCTGGTGGAAACTCCCTGCGCGCAGTGGCGCCAATGACTGACGATTCGCAGCCAGTCTGGGGGTATTTCGACCAGTCGGTTCAGCTTCTTGAGTGGCGGATCCTTGCGTAAATCTGCCGTAAAACAGCGCGAGACACGAAAGTTGCGTGCGAAGAAAGTTGCGTGCGAATGAGAGGCTGGAATTATGCAGCGACAGCGCAATTGCACATTCGTGAAGGGCGCCAGCGGGCGCCGAAGCATCTGTCTACGAAGCCAGGTGCTTCGGCGGATATGTGCGCGACCTCAAGGGAGGCCGGGTAGGCAAAACGAACAACGGCGAGTACGAAGGCGCGAGCCGTTCACTACTCATCATTCAAGACTCGCCACTCGCCCGTCAACCAACACTCAGCCTTCCAAAGCCTTCAACAGCCTTCAACAGCCGGGCGACGGCTTTACCCGTCGCCCGGCTTTG
>JBLHOB010000453.1:0-3334 GCA_047619425.1 Myxococcota bacterium | reverse complement strand
CTGTTGGGCCCGGACCAAGCACGTCTGTTGTGGCAAGGGCCCGAGTTCGAGCTTTCGGCCGGGATACTCGAAAACATTTCCGCTCAACCGGTTAGTCGGGCTGGCTACTTCGAAGGGCAGTTCTTTCAGTTCGCCTCGGCACAAGTTGTGGGCGACAGCGGCGTGACGCTCCACATGGTCGTTGCCACCGAACAACTGGCGCCGATCTTAAAGCACCACGGCCGCGGCTTCGGCGGAAGCATCGCAATCATCGACTCCGATCGTCGCTACATCGCATCAAGCGAAGGCACTCCAGCGCACAAGCTGTACACCCTGCCGTTACCAAGTGCGGGCAACGCATTTGCAGCGAGCGAGTCCGTCGACGAAGACGGAAAGCGCCGCATCACAAGCGCTATGTCGATCAAGCACCATGCCTGGTCACTCGTAATCGAAGAAGCCTACGATGAGGCGTTTGCCCGGGTCGTCGCGGCAACGAGGCGCGTACTTGGGATCAACCTCGCGATCGTCGCGATCTTCGCCCTCGTTGCGTACCGCTTTGCGGTCCGCATGATTCGCCCGATTGACGCACTCTCCATTGCAGCACTGCGCATCTCGCGGGGTGAAGAGGACGTCGAGATCCCGAGCACCAGCTCTCGCGACGAAGTTGGCTTGCTCACCCAGGCATTTACCCAGATGACCAACCGCATCAAGGCCAACGCAAGCGAAATTCAAGCCGCGCACCGCAGTGTCAAAGTGATCAACGAAGAGCTGCGCACTCGCAACGACGAACTTCACCTCGCCAACGAAGTGCTGGCCCAACTCTCCATAACCGACGGTCTGACCCAGCTGCACAATCATCGCTTCTTTCAAGACTCCATCGTCAAAGAAGCAAAGCGCGCAGACCGTACAGGCGAACCTCTAGTCCTGATCCTAATCGACATCGATCACTTCAAGATGTGGAACGATCGTCTTGGCCACGCGGGTGGCGACGAAATCCTGCGTCGCATCTCGCAGGTGATGAGCGGCCTGTTGCGCAGTTCGGACCTGCTCGCGCGATACGGGGGAGAAGAATTTGCGCTCGTCGCCCCGGGCACAACCCTCGACGGCGCAGAACAGCTCGCCGAGAAGATGCGCGGCACGATCGCGCGGACCTCGTTCTTCATCGACTCTCCGAGTGAGCAACAACCCGTCACGGTCTCGATGGGCGTTGCGCTCTACAGCGGCGATCGCGATCGCTTCTTCAGCGAAGCCGACCAGGCCCTCTATCGCGCCAAGGCATCGGGCCGCGATTGCGTCATGGTCTTTGATCCGGATCAGGCTTAGTTCCCAATAAGTTCCATCGACTAGTTGCCGCCCACGCCCGCTCGGGCAAATCAGATTGATTGACATTCGCTTCGCGTGTTCGTTAGGCTCGCTCGTCCAGAATGTGCTGAGAGGTGTTCTTCGCATTCATCTCAAAGGGACGGCGAGTCGCGCGCGATGCGGCCCCCGTAAACAAGAGACGAATTCGAAGGCATGGGAAGCCGGTGAGAATCCGGCGCGAGCCCGTCGCTGTAACTGGGGACAGCTTCAACGTATTACCACTGATCCAAAATTGTTTTTGGCATAGCCACAAAGCAATCGCGGGTTGGGAAGGTGTTGAAGCCTGAGTGATCCAGAAGCCAGAAGACCGACCTTTCATCAAGATCGAATGATTTTCTTCTCCGGGTCACGAGAAGGAGTTACGGCGACCCGTCTCTCGGGTTTACGCCCCGGCTCTCTCTCGCAATCCGAATACTTTTTTCGTTCCATCTGTGCATCTGGCGCGCACGGCAGGAGTCGTGTTCGGTTTTTGATGTTTCCCTTCGAGGAACCAAGGAGAGCTCAAACCATGGACGCCATCACTACGCACCACCGCTCCAAACTTTATCGATCACTCGCTCTATCCCTCTTCGTATCTCTTGCAGCTGCAAGTGCCCCGTCTTTTGCAAACACAATCGACTTCGATGACTTTGCCCTCGACGGCAGCGGCGTCTACAACGGTAGCGATCTCGCCGGCGGATTTACGATCGATGGAAAGACCTTCAGCAACAACTACACCGAGTACTTTCCCGGTTGCTGCTGGGACGGCTTTGCGGTTTCGAACCATGGTGACACCACGACCATGGGCTTCGGCAATCAGTACAGCTCGATTACTGGCGGCGGCTATGGAGGCGGCGGGCAGTTTGGAATGATCTACACCGACTCGGCGAACATCACGCTGGCCTCCGCCGAAACCATGCAGGGTACCTACCTCACGAACGGCACTTACCCGGCGCTCTCGATGCAGAACGGCGACGGCTTTGCGAAGCAATTCGGCGGTGTGAGCGGGCTCGATGAAGACTGGTTCAACATCACAATCGAAGGTCTGCTCGCAGGGGGCTCTACCGGTAGCGTCACCTTTTATCTCGCAGACTACCGATCCGCGAACCCACTCGACGATTACATCGTCACCGATTGGACCTACGTCGACCTGAGTAGTCTCGGCTTGGTCGACGAGTTGCAGTTCAGCTTTGACTCTTCGGACGTTGGAGAGTTTGGCCTCAACACACCCACGTATGCGGCGATCGATTTCATCACGTCCGTACCCGAGCCGAGCTCTGGGCTGCTCTGTGCAATGGGTCTCCTAATGCTGGCTCGCCGCAACACGACGCGCTGAGAGTAGGCTGCGGCGCTAGAACGAACACACCTGCTATCCCCGGCGCCGCAACGCGTGACGCAAGCTGCGAAGCGCAGAACGCCGCCGGGGGTAAACAGGTCGCGACCCCTCCGGCTGAGTCTTGAAGCGACGGTGACTCCATATCCATTGTTCGGGTGCCTCGCGTATCGCGCCTTCGACTGCCGCGTTGATGCGGTCGACGTTTCGTTTCAGCACAGCCTCGGTTTCGCCGGACTCCATTTCCAAGGGTCGGCCAATTCGAGCGATGTGCGCACCCGACTTTCCTATGCGAAAGAAGAAGACCGGGACAACCGCGGTCCCACGTGACATTGCGATCTGGGCCGGTCCACTGCGCGTACTCGCCGGGTGAGTGAAGAAAGGCGACATCACCCCCTCGTCTTCGCCCGCGTTCTGGTCCACCAAGAGCGCGACGTATCGGCCCCGTGCAAGCGCGCGGAAAACACCGACCGCGGCACTACCCATCGTCAGGGTCTCAAGACCGGCGTCGTTGCGCCAACCGGTAACGACTTCTTCGACGTAAGGGTTTCGGAAACCGTGCTGAACGACACTCACGGGCAAACCGCTTTGAGCGAGCGCAGCTGCGCAAAACTCCCAAGATCCAAAATGTGCCGTGACTACGAGAGCACCCTCGTGGCCGCTTTGCTCGGCAGCGAGAAC
>JBLHOB010000452.1:0-3337 GCA_047619425.1 Myxococcota bacterium | reverse complement strand
ATCCACGCGATCCTCGGCCCGAACGGTGCAGGCAAGACGACACTGCTGCGCATCCTCGCGGGCCTATCGGACCCGACCCGAGGCGATGTCACAATCAAGCAGAACAACGGCGAGAACACCCCCCCTCGCAAAGCTCGAGCGGCAATTGGCTATGTCGGGCACGCCACCCTGCTCTACCCCGAACTCACCGCAGCAGAAAACCTGATCTTTGCGGCGAAGCTCTACGGCATCGCCCGACCGGCCGCTCGCGCCGCTCAACTCCTCGAAGAAGAAGGCCTCGCCGACGCCGCCGACCGACGCGCGGGGAGCTTCTCGCGCGGCATGGCGCAGCGCCTATCCATTGCCCGGGCGCGCGTCCACGACCCGAGGATCGTCTTGCTCGACGAACCCTTTACCGGCCTTGATCGCCGTGCCGCTGACCGACTCGCCGCGCGACTCGAAGCCATGCGCGGCGCCTCCCGCGCCCTGGTGTTGATCACTCACGACATGCGACTCGCGGCAGATCTCGCCGACCACGCCGACGTCCTCGTCCACGGCAAAGTCGTCGATCGCATCGCGGGTGCCAACATCACGCAAGCCGCCCTCGAAGCCAGCCTGCTCGAAGAAGGCGACCGCACAGGTAGGCTGCAATGAACACGGCCCTTGCCATTCTCTGGAAAGACCTCATCACCGAGTGGCGCAGCCGCGACCGCGTTGTGGCGATGCTGCTCTTTTCGCTGCTCGTCGTGGTCGTCTTTCACTTCGCCCTACCCGAGGGCACAGGGGAAGGCATTCGCGAAAATGCTGCCGGCCTTTTGTGGGTGGCTTACATCTTCGCCTCGATCATCGGCTTGAATCGCTCGTTTGCCCTCGAACTCGAAAACGACGCGATGAGCGGGCTCGCTCTCGCACCTGGCGAGCGGGGCTGGATCTTCGTCGGCAAAGCGACAGCGAACTTCTGCCTCATCGGGATCGTTGAAACCGTCAGCGCTGCGGTCTTCGCCGTGATCTTCGATCTCGACCTCTGGGGTGTCGCCCTTGAGCTGGCGGGCATCGTGGCGCTGGGCAACCTCGGCATCTGCAGCATCGGCACCCTCTTCTCGGCCATGAGCGTGCGCACCCGGCTGCGCGAGGTGCTGCTTCCCATCCTGTTGCTGCCGGCTCTGTTTCCCGTGCTGGCGGGCGCTGTCGCGGGAGCGCGGGCCTTAATCGTCGAGGGCAGCGTTGGCTTCGAGCCGATTCAACTGCTGCTCGTCATCGACGGCATCTATCTTGTAGTCTCATTTCTGGGCTTTGAATACATCCTCGACGAGTAGCGGCCCGGCTGCGACACGGATCGATCTGGCCTCACCGCGGTGCACCTCGACGCGACTCACAAGACCAAGCCACAAAAGGTACGAAGACCGCACATGACTGACGCCACCCAGACCACACGGACAACGAGCGCGCTATCGAGCCTCGAGCAAAAAGCGGCCCGCCTGCGCGGCTGGTTGAACATCCCGATGGTCGTGCTGCTTGCCGTGTATGCGTACGCGGTCATCGACGCGCCGATCGACAACGTGCAGGGCATCATCCAGAAGATTCTCTACGTCCATCCACCGCTGGCCTACGGTGCATACCTGGGCTTTGTCGTGACCGCCGTTGGCGGGGCGCTCTACCTGTGGACGAGCCGCGAAGACTTTGACCGCATGGCGATCGCAGGCACCGAGGTCGGCGTGATCTTCTGCACCTTGATGCTGATCACCGGCCCCATCTGGGCCAAGGGCACCTGGGGCAAGTGGTGGTCGTGGGATCCACGCCTCACGGTCACGGTGCTGCTGTGGTTTATCTATCTCGCTTACATGCTGCTGCGCAGCTTTAGCGAGGGCGGCACACGCACCGCACGCTTTGCAGCGGTGTACGGCATCGTGGGACTCGTCTTGATCCCGCTCAACTACTACATCATCGAAATATTTGATAACCGCTCGATTCATCCGGACAACCTCGAGCGCGGAAGTCTGGGTGCGGGCATGGGCTTCCCATTTTTTATGGGCAACCTCGCTTTGTTTTTCGTGTTCGCCTATTTGGTTTTGCTGCGCTGGGAAGTCGAGAGCCTGCGCACCCATGCCGCGCTTGAAGAGGCCGAGAGTCTCTCTGGGCGCGCGGGAGACCCGTCATGAGCTACTTGATCGCCTCCTATGCCGTCACGATCGCAGCCATCGGTTTCTATGGATGGAGTCTTTTGCGCGAACGCAACTCCCTCTCCAAACACTGAAAATCAAATAGTGGTTGACAGTTGGTTGCCGGTATCGGTATAAGATTATAGAAGCGTAATTCCGGAGGATCGCCGGAAAGAAACCAACGAATCACATCGTCACTTGATTGACGGGAATAGCCCCCTAGGCCTCTTCCAGGCGGCTCTGTGGCGGTGATGTTTTCCCGGTCGTCCATCGCGATCGCCATCAAACGATTCGTGACGACGCCCCGGACGCACGCCGCGACGACGCAGCACCGCCAGTACACCACGTACTTGGACGAGGCTCAGCTGACGTCTCGCAGCGCAGCCAGCCGCACAACCTGCAGCTTGCCGGCGAAACACCGAGACCCATGCGACCAGGGCAATCTCCGCGAGCAAAGGATGACGCGACGCGAGATTGGGCATCGGTGCCGTGATTCGGCCATCCGGTGTGATGTGGGCTGCACAGCAACCAAGGAGGGAGTCAATCGATTCTCATTTTGTGCGCGAGTGAACAAAATAATAGGGCGACACGTCTAGCAACTCACACGCAGCCCAACGGAAACTGATTTGAAATTGAGCTCATAAGTCCGCGCACGCAAAGCGGGTTGAAAACCAAGACGCCTTGTTGGCACAGCGCTTGCTTTATAACTCCTCAACTGCTCGACACGAATAACGCAAAGCAGGCTGAAACGAGAGCAAGGATCGCTGAGCACGGCAATACGAGAAGACGCGAAACCAAAGCGAGCCAACGAGACCCAAACAATTGCACCACCGCTGACCAGAAGTTGAGAACAAGCCGAACCGGCATCGCAGCACGCAACAACACGAAGCGGTAAGAAAAGCTAGACCCAATAACCCCCAGGGCCAAGCGAGGGCCAAACAGGATGGCGAGTATGAAACGCGGTGTAGGCTATTGCGAGAACACAGACTGCGAAGACTACGCGAAGGGTGTCTTCCTTCTTAATCACGGCGACACGTTCTACTGCCCCCGGTGCCGACAGCTCGGCAAGGTCGAGAAAGAGCGCGGCTTCTACACCGGCAACTCGGACATCTTTAAAGAGGTCCGAGTCGAGTACAACTTCGACCCGATCAACGGCGTCTACCGCGAGATCGCGATCGTTCGCGACGAGAGCCTCTGGG
>JBLHOB010000451.1:0-3338 GCA_047619425.1 Myxococcota bacterium | reverse complement strand
GTCTCAAGCGTTGCAAACGCGACCTCGACATCGACGGCACCCATGCCGGTGCGATGGGACATCTCCGCAGTGTCAACCGGGCCCGTGCAGTCGAGATGCCCGCGCACGATTTCGCGCAGCACAACATCGGGTGCCCCCGGATCTTCGCTGGCCATCTGTGCAGGCAGTGCGATGCCCTCTTCAAAGCGCGCATCGGAAAACGCGACTTCGACGCCGCGACGACGCTCGGCGGCGCACCAATACTCTTGTCCCGCCAACGTAAAGCGATATGCGCGCCCACCGCTTGCGAGAACATCGAAATCGCGCTGCCACTCACTTTGTGGGCGCATGACACCGAGCGACAACAGCCAATCGTGTACTTCGTCGGGCTCTCGCGGTGACGGGCGCGCTTCGTCGCGCACCTGGGCGAGAGCCTCGGGTGACAGCGTCGCGAGTTCGCGTGCATCGACCGGCAAGCCGCGTCGCATCTTCACGGCCCGCGTCCGACGCTCTTCAAGCGGAGCGTCGTCGAGGAAAGTGTAAGGGCGACTGTTTAATATTTCGTGGGACAACACCGAAGGCTCAGTGGTGTCGACGCAGTGCACCTTCACTTCGCCAGAGCGGAAGCCCTTCACAAGTTTGATAACGCCGTCGATGTCCATCGCCTCGTGGAGGCAGTCGTAAAGCGTCTGGCGAACGATCGGGTGATCGGGGATCTCAATGGGCCCCGCGTCGAGATTTTCACCGCATGCCGCGAGGCTTGGGAAAAGCGCCGCCATCCAATCGTCGGCCTGCATGCGCTGGATCGGCGGAGGGTTGCGGCGCCCGCCCTGAAAACGCAAAACCAACAGCGCTCGATTCAGATTCCAACGCCAACGCGCGGTAAACATCGGCGACGCCAACACCGCCTGTGACAAGGCGTCTTCGACGGAGTTTGGATGCAGGTAGTTGGGCACGTCGGCCAAGGGAAAGCTGTGTTGTGGACCGAGGGAGAGCACGATCGCATCGTCGCTTGCAGCAGCCTGAAGTTCGAAGTCGAAGTTCACGCAAAACTTCTTGCGCAAGGCGAGCCCGAGGCCTCGATTGATCCGGCCGCCCAGTGGCGAGTGGACGACCAACTGCATACCGCCGGTGTCGTCGAAGAATCGTTCGATCACGAGCTGGTCACGCGTTGGCAACACGCCGAGATTGGTTCGGCCTGTCGTCAGGTAACGTGCGATTTGATCCGCGGCACTTTCGTCGGCACCACACTCTTCGCGCAGAAAACGGCGACCGCCAGCGGGGTCGTTGCGGTCGAGCCAACCCGAGAACTCGTGGCGCAAGCGCGAAACTTCGTCCGACAGTTCTTCGGTGCGTGCCGGCGCTTCGCCAAACCAGAAAGGAATCGTGGGCGGCGCGCCCTGTGCGTCGGTGACTCGAACCACTCCGGCTTCGACCCGGCGAATGCGCCATGACGTGCTACCGAGCAAGAAAATGTCACCCGCCATGCTTTCAATCGCCCAGTCTTCGTCGACCGTGCCAATGAACGTGTCGTCCGGATCCATGATGACGCGGTAGTCGGCGCGGTCGGGGATCGCGCCTCCCGAAGTCAATGCAGCAAGGCGCGCGCCTCGTCTGCCGTTGAGCACACCGTTGACTCGATCTCGATGTAGATACGCACCCCGTCGCCCTCGAGCCGTCACAACGCCGTCAGAGAGCATCGCGATCAGCTCGTCGAATTGCTCTCGCGTAACAGTCGAAAATGGAGCGGCCTTTGTGACGAGTGCGTAGAGGTCGTCTTCCGTCCACTCTTCGGCCGCGCAAGCAGCGACGATCTGCTGAGCCAAGATATCGATGGGGGCAACTGGAGGCAGGATGGCGTCGAGACGCCCAGCGCCGATACCGCGCAAGAGCCCTGCACACTCGACGAGTTCGTCGCGGGTCATTGGGTAGAGCCGACCCTTGGGTGTGCCACCGCGCGAATGGCCAGAGCGGCCGACACGCTGCAAGAACGTTCCAATGGCCCGGGGAGAACCGATCTGACAAACCAAGTCGACGGGGCCGATGTCGATACCCAGCTCAAGCGATGCCGTCGCGACCAACACCTTCAAGTCACCCGCACGCAGCCGGGTTTCAACTTTGAGTCGTCGGTCCTTCGAAAGACTTCCGTGATGGGCCGCAACACTGTCCGCCGGGAGACGATCGACAAGGAGGTGGGCCAGGCGTTCGGCCATGCGACGGGTGTTTACGAAAACCAGAGTCGTCGTGTGCTCAAGCACCAGGGTTGCGATGCGGTCGAGCACTTCGCCCATCTGCTCGGCAGAGGCCACCGCTTCGAGGTCGCTTTCGGGCAGTTCGATCGCAACGTCGAGGTCCCGTTGATGCCCACAGTCAACTATGCGACATGCCGAGCTGCCGTCTTCGTTGCTTCGCCCCTCTCCCGCGCCGACCAAAAGGCGAGAAACGGTTTCGATTGGACGCTGGGTTGCAGACAGGCCGATGCGCGTGGGGCGTTCGTTGCAAAGCGCTTCGAGACGTTCGAGAGAGAGTGTCAGATGCGAACCGCGCTTGTCCCGAGCAACCGCGTGGATTTCGTCGACGATCACCGTGTGTACGCTGCGCAAAATTTCACGGCTGCGCTCTGCGGTGATCATCAGATAGAGCGACTCGGGAGTTGTGATCAGCAGCTGTGGAGGTCGCCTGAGCATGGTGGCGCGTTGGCTCTGCGTCGTATCGCCGCTTCGTACTCCAACGCGAATCTCTGGAATGGCACACCCGAGCTCTTTTGCGATCTCGGCAATCTCGGCGATGGGTTCGTCGAGGTTCTTCTTGATGTCGACGCCCAATGCCTTCAAGGGGGAGACGTAAACGACTTGCGTGCCCTGCTCTTGTTCTTCGACGGGCCTTTCGGTGAGGCGAAATTCGCTGGCTTCGCGATACAGGCGATCGATGCACACCAAAAAGGCCGAGAGCGTTTTACCCGAGCCCGTGGGCGCGGCGATTAGCGTGTCGACGTTGTGTGCAATCGCGGGCCAGCCCTCGGTCTGGGGCGGCGTTGGCCCTTCCGGAAACTTGCGCTCAAACCAAGTCCGCACCGCAGGGTGAAAGGCTTCGAGCACAGGGCTGGAGGTGGCTGCTGACATCACACTCGCCAGCGTAGCAGCGAGATACCGCGGAGAACATCTCGCAGAGCCCGCTTGCTGACAATCTGCTGGCGGGGCTCTGTCGGCTCGACGAGCAGCCCCTATGCGGGAGCGATCTGCACCGAGATTCCGTTCGCGATACTCGTCCCCGACGGCACGTCGAGGGAGTATTCGTCGAGCAGCTGATTGGCGTTTGAACCAGGCTGCTTGTCGTTTGCCGTGGTCTGCCGAGTGCCG
>JBLHOB010000450.1:0-3343 GCA_047619425.1 Myxococcota bacterium | reverse complement strand
GTTTCACGCCGCGTCGATGTTTGGGATCTTGGGTGCGGCGGCCTTTGGTGGCCGCGTGGTCTTCATCCCGATGTTCGAGCCCGAAGGTGTGCTGAAGCTAATCGAAGAACACGGCGTCACCGACACCGTGATGGTGCCCACGATGCTTGGGCTTTGCATGGCGAGTGAAGGCTATCGGCCCGAGCGACTCGCATCCATGAAGATACTCGTCTACGGCGCATCCCCGATGCCCACCGCGACCCTCGACCGCATTCTCAAGGAGTTGCCGGATCTAAAACTCGTCCAGGGCTATGGAATGACGGAAGGGTGTTCCACCGCTTCACTCCTGCTGCCCGAAGATCACACTCCCGGCAACCCTCACCTTTCTTCCGTCGGAAAACCCACGATGGGGACCCGTGCTTCGATCCAGGACGACGACGGCAAGGTCTTGCCGCGCGGTGAGATCGGCGAGGTCTGCATCCAGGGCGGCCAGATCATGCGCGAGTACTGGAACAAGCCCGAAGCCACCGAAGAGGCCCTGCGCGGCGGTTGGTACCACACCGGCGATGCCGGCTATCTCGACGAAGAGGGATATCTGTTCTTAGTAGACCGCGTCAAAGACATGATCGTCACCGGCGGAGAGAACGTCTACTCGGCGGAAGTCGAGTCGGCGATCAGTACGTTTGAAGGCGTCGCACAAGTGGCAGTAATCGGAATCCCGGATGAGAAGTGGGGCGAGTCGGTGCACGCAATTGTCGTCCCCATGCCGGGTGCAAAGCTCACACAAGATGCAATCGTGGCCCACGCTCGGGATGCGATCGCGGGTTACAAGATTCCCAAGTCAGTCGAGTTCCGCGACGAGCCGTTGCCGTTATCTGGCGCGATGAAAGTCTTGAAGAAGGATCTGCGCGCGCCGTATTGGAAAGGCAAAGACAAGCAGATCGGTTGATTCCCGATTCGCACGACAAACAAAGAACAATGAACAAAGACGTCCAACAAAAAGTCAAAACTGGAGATATGCAAAGATGGCCGACTTTTCACAAGTACCCTGGATCGCCAAACACATCGCCCTATACAAGAGCGACCCCGAGAAGGCCCACTACTGGGACTCAACCCCGCTCGGCGGCCCCGGCGTACTGCCGACGTTGTTGCTGACAACCACCGGCCGCAACTCGGGCGAGCCGCGGGCGCTTCCGCTCATCTACGGCAACTACGGCGAGAGCTACATCATCGTTGCATCCAAGGGCGGCATGCCCACTCACCCTCTTTGGTTTCGCAACCTCGAAGCCAATCCTGCGTGCCAAGCGATGGTCGGAGCCAAAGCCGTAACCGCAAGCGCGCGCATCGCCGAAGGTGACGAACGCGAGAAGCTCTGGGAGCAGATGGCCGAGATCTATGCGCCTTATCTCGAGTACGCGAAGGCGACCGATCGCACGATCCCGGTTGTGGTGCTCGATCCGAGTTAGTTCGACCGGAGAGCTAACGCCTTTACAGGCTCGAACCGAATCGACGCGGAGTCAGCTTCACAGGGCTGACTCCGCGTCCATTTCAGGGCTTCATCACGCGGATACACAGTACCAATGCTGCCGTTCGAGTAACCAAGTCGATCCTCTCAGAGAATGTTCTGCCCCATTGACTGCGCCGCCCGAACGGTAAACATCTCTTGTATGCAGAATGTGCGAGAGCGAATTCTGGACGCTGGTACGTCACGCATCCGCGCCGTCGAGGTTGGCGAGTGAGCGGTGGCCACACACAAAGTCAAAAGACGTGGCGACGCCGTCTCTTATGGTTTGGGGGAGCCCTCGCCATTGCCCTGATTGCTGGAGGCTTGTCCAACTTCGAGTTCCAAGAAGCCAGTCCGCAACCCCCAGTCGCTCACACACCGCCCCCAACACCCACTCCCCCCGAACCCTCCGCCGCTGTCGTCGCCCCGACCGTGGATACCGAAAGCGCCGCCGCGCTTAGCTCAGAAGAACCCAAAGCCAGCATCGACGCTCCGGCGATCCAAACGTTCCTCGAGCTCACCCGACACCCGACGAGTTCGCGGCCACTAAGCAACGACTCCTTCGACTTGCTCAATCCGGACATGCGTTACGAGCAAAAGCAATCGATTGGTGACGAAGACACTGAACGCGGCTGGGAAGTGCTTTTTACCGCAGACCGTTACGCGGTCCGTGGCAACGAAGCCGTTGCGATTTCTCTTGAGCTGTGGAAAAACGGAGAACGTGTAGCGCCAGAGTCGGTACGTTTCGTCGCTGAAGCAGTTGGTGGTGGTCACGTCGACCTACCGGCCGGCTCATCCGGCATGTCCTATCGGGCAGCTTTCACACCCGAAGCCCACTGGCCCAATCATCTCGGAACCATTCACGTCAAGACGACGTTTCGCGCATCGGGGCTCGAGGAACAAACCGGCTCCCTCGCGTTCTATTTCACACCGAGCGCCCTAGTCCCCGGCCGCTTCACCGGCAACGTCGACGACCATCTTGACAATGGCAACCTCGTTGTCGAAGTCGGTGTCGAGATCGACACACCGGGCACCTACCGCATCGAAGCCAATCTCTACGATGCCTATGACCAACCCATCGCATGGGCACGCTTCCAGGGTGACCTCACCGCGGGCACGCAAGACGCGCCACTGTCCTTCCACGGATTAATCTTCCACGATCAAGGTGTGACGCCGCCATTTTTCTTGCGCGACGTGCGCGGCCATCGCATGCGGCCTGGAGACGCTCCCCATCGCGAAGACATCCCCTCCCCTGACGGCGAGTGGAAAGTAGCCGACAACTACATCCTCGCGGACTTCTCGCAGAGCACTCATCAGAGCCCGCGAAAAGAGAAGATGGTGAAGATGTACCAAGACGCGATGAATCGCGGTGTGCAATTCATCAAACAGTAGACGACACCGCGCGAAGAAACGGATTACGAACGAACCAACAGATCATCAACACAAGCAGGCCACCCTGGCTGCAAACACATCGGAGAAATGATATGCGCCTGAAAGCCGTTACCTGTTCGCTGACGATGCTCCTAGGACTTATGCTCACCTCGCTCTATTTGGTTGCCGCCACCCCGGCCGAGGCCGGCTTGATTGGCGAAGGCAATGCGGGGCGATGCGAGATGCTCGCAAGCGAAGCCTCAACCACATGCACCGGCAAGGGGAAAAACCAAGTCTGCACGACGATTGATTCGTTCTGCGGCGGCTCCGGAAGCGACGGCACTTGCTCATGCGCGTCGAGCTGTGCGGCATCGGGTAATTGCTGCGGCGATTACGCTCCAGTGTGTGAAGGTGACTTTCAATGTTCACCCGACTCCGGGCAGATCGCCTACTTACATGTAGGCGGCATGTGCTCTGCCAAGTGGGACT
>JBLHOB010000449.1:0-3367 GCA_047619425.1 Myxococcota bacterium | reverse complement strand
TTCTTGTAGCGAGGAAGTACGAGCGCAACCCGATCCTATCGTTCCTGTGGCGAGTCACACGCATCGCCAATTGCACCGCGCGCCATCCCTTCGAAACCTTTGCATCTTTATCTGCAGGAGCCCGCCATGTCGGCACCCCTTTGGCAACCGTCCCCGAGCCGCATCGCAGATTCGCGCCTCACGGCCTTCGCCAAGTTTGCGCGAGAGACTGCGGGTGCACCGAGTGACTGCGACGATTACGCCTCACTTCACCAGTGGTCCATTGACGAGCCCAACAGCTTCTGGCCCGCGGTCTGGCGCTTTTGCGATGTGCGCGGTGATGGCCCCGGAGCCCCGGCACACACGCCGACAAACGACATTCGCGAAGCTCGCTGGTTTCCGGAAGCACGTATCAATTTTGCCGAGAACCTGCTGCGCCGTCGCGACGACAGCCCAGCGCTCATCTGCCTCGACGAGGCGGGACGTCGCCTTGAATTTTCACACGCGCAATTGCACCGGCGCGTCGCGAGTCTCGCTTTGTGCTTGCGCGAGTTGGGCATCGGCGTTGGCGACCGCGTCGCAGCCATTGTGCCCAACGGCCCCGAGGCCATCATCGGCATGCTCGCCACAACGAGCATCGGTGCAATCTGGTCGTCGTGCTCTCCCGATTTTGGCAACGAGGGGATCGTCGATCGCTTCGGGCAGATCGAACCCAAGGTCGTCATCGCGATCGATCGCTACAGCTATGGTGGCAAGTCCTTCACACCGCTCTCGCGAATCGGCGACGTTCTCGACGCAATCAAAAGCATTGAGCACCTCATCGTCGCATCCAACGCCGAGACGCCCACAGATTATTCGGCGATCGAAAGTCCGAGTGTCGCGGTTCACGACTTCGAAACTCTCGCAACACAGCACTCCGACGCGACCATTGCGTTCGAGCGTCTTCCTTTCGAGCATCCAATTGCGATCTTGTACTCGTCGGGCACTACCGGAAAACCCAAGTGCATTGTCCATGGCGCTGGCGGCACACTGCTCCAGCACCTAAAAGAGCACCAGTTGCACACGAACATCTCACCGGGCGACCGGGTTTTCTACTTCACCACTTGTGGCTGGATGATGTGGAACTGGCTCGCGAGTGCCCTCGCAAGCGAAGCGACTCTCGTGCTCTACGACGGTTCGCCTTTCTATCCCGACGGCATGCGATTGTTTGAATTGATCGACCAAGAAGGCATCAACGTCTTTGGCGTCTCGGCAAAGTTTATCGACTCCGTGGGCAAGGAAGGCTTGCGCCCCATCGACAGCAGCGGGCTGACAAGTCTGCGCACCATTTTATCGACGGGCTCCCCGCTCGTACCCGAGGGCTACGACACTGTCTACGACGCGATCAAGAAGGATGTACAACTTTCGTCGATATCCGGCGGCACGGACATCATCTCGTGTTTCGTATTGGGCAATCCAAACGCCCCTGTTTATCGGGGCGAGATTCAATGCAGCGGACTCGGCATGGCGGTGGATGTCTTTGACGACGACGGCAAGCCCATCACCAAAAGCGAGGGAGAGCTCGTCTGCACGCGCCCCTTCCCTTCGCGGCCCGTCGAGTTCTGGAATGACCCCGATGGCAGTCGCTATCACTCGGCTTATTTCGAGCGTTTTGGTGGCGTCTGGTGTCACGGCGACTGGATTTGCCGTTCACAACACGGCGGCTTCGTCATCTCGGGACGATCGGACGCAGTGCTCAATCCGGGCGGAGTGCGCATCGGTACTGCTGAGATCTACCGACAAGTGGAGCGACTCAAATGGGTTGTCGAGTCCATCGCGGTTGGGCAGGAGTGGCAAGGCGACGTGCGCGTGGTGTTGTTCGTGACCTTGCGCGACGGCCTCACCCTTGACGACGCGCTACGCGACGAGATCCGCAACGTCGTCCGAAAGCACGCGAGCCCGCGTCACGTACCCCAGTGCATCGCCCAGGTCCCCGACATCCCGCGCACGCGCAGTGGCAAGATCACCGAGCTTGCGGTGGCAGACGTGATCCACGGCCGCGCGGTTAAGAACCTTGGCGCCCTCTCCAACCCCGAGGCGCTCATGCACTTCGCCGATCGCAGCGAACTGGCTCTCCATTAGGAACTTGGCGCATTACTCTCGCGACCTAGCCCTGAGATTCGAGCCTGCGAAGGCGGTTTTGTAATTCTCCGCACACCCGCGCGTACTCGGCTTCGGCTGCCAGAATCGTGACCGCTGCTCCCACAAGCTCACCGCTGCGTCCGATGCTCTGCAGCGTTTCGCTGAAATTCGAAAGGGTTATAGCACCGACATTCGCGCTCGATGACTTGAGAGTGTGGGCCGCGCGCTTGAGGCTCTCACCGTCCCCCATCGCATTCGCGTGCCCCAATGCTGCGACCAACGGCTCTGCGTCGAGAAGATACTGGTTGAGTAGCTCGACCATGAACTCGACGTCCCCATCGGCCACGTCTTCGAGTGCACCGTAGGCTGAAGCATCGATTGCGGGAAGCTGCTCGCCGGACATTCATCCACTCCAAAAGGGTTCGGCTGTCCTTCAGCCATTCACGCTCACTTGCACGAAGTTCGGGGCACAGACCCCATTTCGACAAAACATCCAATACGCGTCGCAACGGCGACCCTCCCGTCTATCGGCAGCAAATCCGGGCACAAGAGCGTGGAACACCCTACCTCGGCCAATCTACTCCAAAGATCGGCGGAATCCGGACTCGCACCTACAGAGTTTGCCCCTCAAAAGCCTGCGAATCAAAGTTTCACATGCTCGAAGTCTTCGCACGCAAAGGCGGCTCGCCCGGAAAAGATCTCGGGATAAGACTTGTCCTATCTAGCCAGGGAAATTGCGAATTGGAGCCATCCGCCCAAGGAGGCCGACCGGAGCGATCAGTTCGCGGTCGCGGTGGTATTCTCGTTGTCCGGCGATTCAGCTTCGTCGCCTTCGCCGTTTTCCTCGGCGAGAAAAATCTCGACGATCAGCAAGATCACCCCGATCACGATCGCCGAGTCTGCAACGTTGAAGGTCGGCCACGTGTAACTAGAAGTCAGATGCACGTTCAAGAAGTCGATAACTTCGCTGAAGCGCAATCGATCGGTGAGATTGCCAAGAGCACCAGCGAGCACCACGCCCAGAGCCGTTGCGGGCAGTACTTCTTGCTCTTGCAGGTTCCGAAAGAAGAACAGCAACAAAATGATCGCCACGATTGTGGTCCCGACAAAAAACGCCATGCGTTGCTCGATGGGGCCGTCAGCGAAAAAGCTGAACGCGCCCCCTCCGTTGCGCACATGCGTCAAGTCGAAGAACCCGGGGATGATTTCGATGTGATCCCCGTAGTGGATCTTCGAAACAATCCAAAGCTTGGTGATCTGGTCGAGT
>JBLHOB010000448.1:0-3390 GCA_047619425.1 Myxococcota bacterium | reverse complement strand
CTTGCGCGGTGCCCGCTTCGTGTCGGAGCTGACGCACGGCTTCGACGACGTGATTCATCCCCCACATATGCCCTTGAGAGAGCAAGCCGCCGTGGGTGTTGATCGGCTGCGGACCACCGAGACGGATTTGGCCATTGCGCACAAACTCACCCGCTTCACCGGGCCCGCACAAACCGAGCGCTTCGAGTTGCAACAAGACTACGTAGGTAAAACAATCGTAGACCTGCAAGAAGTCGACTTCGTGAGCCTCGACGCCTGCCATTCGGTACGCCCGGGGTGCCGCGAAGCTCAAGCCAACTTTGAACGGATCGCGGCGATTCGTAATGTCGTCGGCCGGGTATGGATGCCCCTCAGCGCCTCCTAAATAGAGCACTGGGGTATTGGGTAGATCTCGGGCGTGCTCGGCAGAGGTCACGACGACCGCCGCTGCACAATCCGTTTCGAGACAGCAGTCGAACTTGCGCAGCGGCTCGGCGATCCAAGGCGCCTCGAAATAGTCTTCCAGCGTGAGCTCGGTGCCGCGCATCAATGCCTTCTCGTTGTGCTGCGCATGGGCGCGGCACGCGAGGGCGATCTCGGCTGCGTCCTCGTCGCGAATGCCGTAGAGCTGCTTGTATCGCATCAGGATGAATGGGTAGAACTGAGCCGCGGCGCGAATGCCGTACGGCAAGTAGTAGTCGATCATCGTGTTGCCAACCGAGGCGGGGTCGAGCCCTTGCCTTGGTTGCTTCACACCCGGTCGGGGTCGAAAGGCCGAGAAGCCGTTCCAGCCGACGACGACAAGCACGTTCTTGGCGAGCCCCGAGTGAATGGCCATGGCCGCGCTTTGCAGTGAAGCAATTGGGCTGGCACCGCCAAGGTGTACGGTGACTGCGTAGCTCAGGTCTTCAATACCGAGATTTGAAGCGATCTCTTCGGCCGACGTGTAGCCCGGCGGCGGAATGATCGCATCGATGTCCGAGCGCTTGAGCCCCGCGTCTTCGATTGCAGCAACCGACGCACGGATCATCAAGCGAACCGGGGTCTCGTCGGCGCCGCGCACGTAATCGGTCTCGCCTACACCGACGATCGCCGCCTTGCCTCGCAAGGGATGTGTCGACATTTCGCATCACTCCTATGGGCTTGAGCCTTGTCGCGGCGATGCTTGAATGCTTTGCGCGCGATGGCTGGCGATGAGGTGAGGTGAGGTGAGGTGAGAGCCGAACGACTAGCGGGCGTCGCCGAGTCGCGCGTCGAGCGACGGCTTTGCGGTCCACTTCACAACGTCTTTTGCAATCAAGCGAACGGCCTCTGTCAAAATCGCGCATTCCCCGCGGCGAAAGGGAAAAAAGCTCGCCCGCGCAAAACGGGTCCCAACAAATGTCCCGACAATGCGGCCATCTTTCTTGAGCGCCCCGTCGATTGAAATAGAAAGCGTTGGCAGCAAGCCACCACTGGTTTCAATTGCATCGGTGATGCGCAAGTCGAGAGCGAGACCGCCGCGCTTTGGATCGTCCGAGCGAACCATCTCAATCTCTTTCTTCCGCCCGCGATCGACCACCCGCTTCGAAAGCTTCGCGCTCAGGCCACAGTCTTGCCGAATCGAATCTCGAACCTCGGCCTTCTCGGCGTAGGGGACAAGGGTCGCAATGGAGACCGAGCCGTCCGCAGCACTTGCCTGTTGTGGAACTACACCGAGGACCACAAATCCGAGAATCAAACCACGCCAGACCATTCCGATAGCTCGGGCTTCCGGCGCACAGGCGAACAAAATTCGAGATGGAGTCGGGATAATCAGCATTTCAAGGCCCACGATAGGCCACCTGACGCGTAGGTCCACGAGACTACGCCCGAACCCTACGGTTGGACCCCACTCGATTTCCGAAAGCGTGGGCTTCGTCCGACCGATAGGCCTCTTTGATGTAAGAAGTCCGGGGATCTTGGACGAACGCTTGATCCCGGGGACTGCCCGCGCGAACCTAGCGGTCGGTTATGCCGGACGGGGGTGTTTGTGGCCCAACCCCATGAAAGTCTGCTTTGAATTGGAGAATGCGCGGGTGAGCTTTGAGGGAATGGAACACCGAGAATCCGAAGACATCGAAGTTCTCGAGATCGACGGGCGCGAGTTCATCCTCGTAGGAACCGCGCACATCTCCCGCGAGTCGGTCGACTTGGTTCGCACCGTGATCGAAGCGGAAAAGCCCGACTGCGTATGCATCGAGCTCGACGCGCAACGCTATGAGGCGCTCTCGCAGCAAAAGCGCTTCGAAGCCCTCGATCTGCGCGAGGTGATCCGCAAACAACAGCTCGCCGCGATGCTGATGAACTTGCTGCTGGCCTCTTACCAAAAGCGCCTCGGTGGCAAACTCGGCGTGATCCCGGGCAGCGAACTGCTCGAAGCCGCGAAAGTCGCCAAGGAAAATGGCATCCCGATCTCACTTTGCGATCGCGACATCCGCGTCACCCTGCGTCGCGCGTGGGCGGCTCTCTCGATTTGGAAAAAGTCGATGCTTGTGTCGACCTTTGTGGCGAGCGCATTCGAAGATCCAGAGCTCAGTGAAGAAGAACTCAATCGCATCAAGCAAAAGGACGTTCTCAGCGAATTGATGAACGAACTCGGCGATGCGATGCCGGCACTAAAGGAAGCGTTGATCGACGAACGCGACCGTTTCCTCGCCCAGAAGATCCGCGAGTCCAAAGGCCAAAAGCTCGTCGCGGTTGTCGGCGCTGGGCATATCAAGGGAATGAAGCAAGCCATCTTGTCGGGCCACGACGAAGACCTCGAAAAGATCTCGGTCATCCCGAAGGTTTCCCCGCTGTGGAAGATTGCCGGTTGGGCGATCCCCGCGTTAATCGTCGGTGCGCTTGGCTACATCGCCGCGACTCAAGGTGTCGCGGCGGCCAGCGAGAACGCGCTTTTCTGGTTTCTCATCAACGCCGTGCCTTGCGCGATTGGTGGCGCGCTAGCCCTTGCACACCCACTCACCATTCTCGCGGGCTTTATTTCGGCACCGTTCACCAGCTTGACGCCTGTGATTGGCGCGGGCTACGTCACGGCCTTTGTTCAAACCTGGGTGCAGCCACCGATCGTGCAGGAGTTTCAATCGGTGGGCGATGACATCGCAACTCTGCGTGGATGGTGGAGCAGCAAGCTGCTGCGCGTGTTCTTGGTGTTTCTTTTGACGACGATCGGTAGCCTGATTGGCACTTGGGTCGGCGGCAGTGTGATCGTCACACGGATGTTTCAGTAGTTACGACCCGCCGCCTCAACTCTGCCCTCAACTCTGCCCCGATCGTCGCTAGGCCGGCAAATCGGCCCCGTGTCGGGTACAGAACCCAAGTCGAGCTACGCTAGCGCGAGATCATGACTGACCTCCCTCTCGAAACTCTGCGCCATGCGGGCCCGCTGCT
>JBLHOB010000447.1:0-3408 GCA_047619425.1 Myxococcota bacterium | reverse complement strand
GGAACCCGGAGCAGCTGCCATCGCCATCGCCTGGGTATAGCGGGCCAACTCAATCTCGTCTCGCAAGATCGCGTCGAGCAACTCAACCGGGTCTCGCAGCTGGTCACGCGCGCGTTTGAGCTCGGCTAAAGCAGCGTTGGCCCGGCGATAGGCGCGCTCACCCCGTTGGCCGCGCAACTCCCGGCGCGAATGTCCCATACGCTCACGGCCGCGCTGCAAATAGACTTCGAGCTGTTGCAACTGAACGACCCGCACGGAGTCTTCGGGACTTCTTTCTTCGTCGGGAGTCGCCTCGAGCCCATCGCGCTCACGGGCCACGCGCTCGGCGAAGCGATCGCCATCGGAAAGCAATTGCCGCTGGCGCGTGGACAGTGCACGAAACTCGGCGCGAAATGAATCGTCGAGTTGCGCCCCTTGATCCGCGAAGTCGATTTTTTCGAGCAACCCACGAGCGTCGGAGGCAGCGGTTCGCTGACGCCCAATCAACTCGTCGAGTTTGGCGGCGAGATCCTTCTCGTCTCGCTTCGCAATCGAGTCCGCCAACACCCGGGCGCGCTGCAACACGATCTCGAGGTTGTAACGCGGGTCTTCGTTAGCCGGTTGCAAGCGCACTGCCTCGCGGAAGAAGTCCCCGGCGCGGTACAGCGCATTGAGCGCTTCTTCGGGGGCACTCTCTAGCTGTGTGTCGGCTTCGGCAACCGCCACCGAGCCCAAGCCGTAGGTTGCTCGATAGCGGGCCTCTCCGTCCGTCGCGGCTCCAGCTCTCGCTTGTTCGAAATATTGCTTGGCTTCGTCTACCCGACTTGCCGCCAACGCATCGAGGGCCGCGTTGTAGTTTTCTCGGGGATCCCCGACGGGTTCTTCCTTTATCGGTGCAGCCGTTTCAAGGGCGTCAACTCCCGCGACGGCTTCACCTTCCGCCAACGCGATGGCTGCTCCGCTTGGCGTAACCGCGCCGCTCGCCTGTGGAGTTTGTGCCGTGCCCTCGGGCGCAACAACGAGTAGTGCGGCGACCAGCGCCAGCGCCTTCGCAGCTTCTCCCATCTGGCGGCTCCGTCGCTGTCCGATCAACACGCTGGCAAACAAACAGACAATCGATGCCAGCACAAACCATTGAAATCCTTCGCTGCGTACCACTCGTCCTTCACTGTCGATTTTGCCGCGCATCAACGACTTGATGTGCGAGTCGTAGATCGACTCCAGATCGAGGGCTCCCAGGCCGGCGGGGACATAGACTCCCTCGGTAAGTAGCGCCATCTCGCGCAGGGTGTCGCCGTCGAGGCGCGTCTTCACGATGTCGCCGTTGCTGTCTCGCAAAAGAGTACGTGCCCCAGTCTCGCGATCGGTGATGGGAATTTCACTCCCAGATTCAGAGCCAAAACCAATCGCCACGATGCGAATACCGCGCTCAGCCGCTTCTTTCGCAGCTTCGATTGGAAACGAGTCGTGGTCTTCACCGTCGGTGATCAGCAACAAAACCCGAGCGATGTCGCCGGTAGCCCGAAAGCCAGCAATCGCCTTGCGGATAGGTTCTTCGAGTCGCGTGCCCCCCCGGCCAACGCTGTTGGGGCCCAACGAATCCAGCACCAACCTGAAAAAGCCAAAGTCCGGCGTCATCGGCGCGAGCACACTCGCCCGCCCCGCAAACGCGATCAAGCCAACTTGATCGCCCGTCAAGAATTCGAGCAGGTCGCGAATTTCGGACTTCGCTCGTTCGAGACGATTGGGCGCGACATCCTCCGCGAGCATCGAACGCGACACGTCGATTGCGATCATCAACTCGGCGCTCACCTGTGGCGACTCGACGAACTCAAAGCCCCACTGCGGGCGCATCAGGCCAAGCACTGCGAACACACAGGCAAGTACCAACGCTCCGTTGCGTGCATGGCGCTGTCCGGTGGTCGGCCCCACAACCAAGCGACGCTGCAGGGGCGCTGCAACCAGGGCATCAAAGCGGCTGGCAGCCCTTCTCTCCAAGAAGAACAACGCCACCGCAAAAGCGAATACGCCCCAAAGCGCGTGTACCCACTGGGGCTCTGCAAAGCGAAACTCGCTCACGGGAACCTCCGCAAAACACTGCTGCCGAGTAGCGCCGCAAGCGCGATACAACCAATCGATGCCGCGAGAAAGCGATCGTAGTGTTCGCTGTACTGCAGATAGCGAACCTCAGTGATCTCCGTGCGTTCGAGTTCGTCGATCTCCTTGTAGACTTCCTTTAGGCCCTCACTACTCGCCGCGTGGAAGTAGCGGCCTCCCGTCTTGGTGGCGATCTCCTGCAATGTCTTCTCGTCGAGTTCAACTTGAACGTTGCGCAAAACCGTTCGGCCGTCGGACATCTTGATCGGCACCGGTGCTTGCCCTGTGCGCCCCGCTCCAATGGCATAGACGCGAATGTCGTGTTGCGCTGCGAGCCCCGCCGCTTGAAGTGGATCAATGGCACCGGTGTTGTTCACGCCGTCGGTCAAGAGAATGATCACCTTTGATTTTGCCGGATGCCGGTGCAGCCGCTCGACGGCAAGCGCCAAGCCTTCACCGACCGAGGTCCCCTGTTCGTTGGGGTCTTCGTTGATCACGACATCGCCGAGAATGTTGTCGAGGTTGAGATGATCGAGGGTCAACGGGCAGATCGCATCGGCGTAGCGCGCAAACACAACCAGGCCGATGAGATCGTCGGGGCGTCCACTGAGATCGCCCTCTCCGGTAATGAAGTGGCTGACAATTTCTTTCACGGTGTCGAGGCGGCTGACACCCATGTTGCCCCGCACAAAGTCTCGGGCGTTCATCGAGCCCGAAACGTCAATCGCCATTTCAATCGCAATTCCCTCGCGATGCACCTCGGTCGTTGAGTCGCCGACACGTGGCCCCGAGAGCGCGATCGCAAGGAGTGCGGCCGCCGCTGCCAGCAGCAACGCGGGCAAATGAGCCAAGCGATGGCGCAGCGAACGTTTGATGTTATCGAGCAACAACGTGCTCGAATACAAGAGCCGCCCGCTGCCCCGCACGACCAACCATACGATTAGCGGTGCGAGCAGTGCAGCCAACAAAAAGAGCGGATCACGCAGTTCCCACTGACTCATGCGGCACGCTCCTGCGCGGGCGTGGCCACCGCGGTGTCTTCAGGGGCGCGAGTCTCTTCGAGAAAACGCCGAGCCGCAGCGATGGACTCTTCGATCTCATCGGGTGCCGGACGCAAGCCGGCAAACTTCACAAGATCGGCCTTGGTGAGAAAGTCACCGAGCAAGCTGCGCAGGTTCAAGCTGAGATCGGGAGACTTGCTTGCCACGGCGAGAAACTCTTCAGTCGTCAACTCGGGAGAACGCAAATCGAAACGGTCTTCGAGGTAGCGACGGATGATGCCCGACAGCATGACGTAGAAGGCTTGGATGTTCTCCGCGTCTGGGCGGGACT
>JBLHOB010000446.1:0-3414 GCA_047619425.1 Myxococcota bacterium | reverse complement strand
TTCCAGTGGGTGCGTTGTCGACGGCGACGCTGGTGGTCAACAATGTGCGCGATCGCGATACCGATGTGGTCGCTGGCAAGAAGACTCTCGCGGTGCGACTGGGCCCGCGCGGAGGCCGGCTCGAATATGCGTGCCTTGTGGCCGTCGCATATCTCATGCTGCCCGTCTTTTGGGTTGTGTGCGAACGATCGCCTTGGGTTTGGTTGCCGTTGCTCACACTGCCGAGAGCGTGTCAGCTGATCGATCGCGTTTTTCGAAACACGGATGGGCCGACCCTCAATGAGGCACTCGGCGCGACGGCTCAACTCGGAATGATCTTCAGTCTGCTTTTGGCAATTGGCTGGTTGCAGTGAGGTCGTCGTGAAAATTGAACGAGCTCAACTCTTCTCCGTTCGCCTGCCACTCAAACGACGGATGTCGAACGCGCAGACGAACGTCGCCTTTCGCGATTCGACTCTCCTGTGTCTTTCGGCCGAAGGCGGCTTGTGCGGTTGGGGGGAGGCATCGCTATTTCCCGGGTTCGGAAATGAGACGCCGGATGGCTCTCGTGCGGCGCTTGCCCGAGTGGCCGAGGGCTTACTTGGACGCGAGGTAGCAGACGGATCTAAGCTGGTCGTCGATATTTGCGCGGCGACTACCATGAGTCCAAGCGCCAATGCAGCTGCCGAAACTGCCGTGCTCGATCTTGCGGCTCGGGCACAAGAGGTGCCGCTCTGTGACCTCCTCGTGCCAAAGGCCCATTCGCTTGTCGATCATGTTGTTTGCAACGCATTGCTTGCCGGAGATGATCTGGCAGATCTCGAAGCATCGGTAGCGCGCGAACTCGCCGCGGGGTTTCGCGTACTGAAACTGAAAGTGGGCGTACAATCGGTGGCGGAGGACGTCGCGCGAGTCGCGCGGGTGCGTCGTATTGCCGGGGATGACGTGACCTTGCGTCTCGACACCAATCAGGCGTATACGATTGGCGGAGCTTTGGCGGCTCTGGAGGCTTTTGCGCCGTACGCGATTGAGTACATCGAGCAGCCTCTTGCAGCTGACGAACTCGAGGCCATGGCCGAATTGCGCAACAAGTCGCCAATTCGCATCGCCGCCGATGAGTCGGCACTCGGCGAAGCCGACGCGTTGAAGGTGATCGGCGCCAGCGCCGCGGACATTATTGTGATCAAGCCCTCCGCTGCGGGAGGGCCCACTGCGGCAGTACGCATCGCTCGCTCGGCACGTCGCGCCGGGATTGAAGTCGTTGTGACCTCACTGCTGGATTCCGCGATCGGCGTCGCCGCGGCCTTTCACGCCGCCACGGCGATTGCATCGGAAGGGCCCGTTCACGCGTGCGGTCTCGCGTCCGGAACGTTGTTGGCGAGTGACGTCGCCACAGGTATCCCGATGCTTGGAGGCCGTTTGCGAATGCCAGCCGGCGTTGGGCTCGGAGTGCAACCCGACGAATCGCTCGTCAGGGATCTGCTCGATCGACCCGCAATTGAGTGGCGCGTGTGAACTCCGCAGGCGGCTTCGCCTACGAAGCCAGCGAGTGGCGTGTGCCATGGCTCGAACAACGGGCTCGGGAAACCCCGGACGCACCGGCTCTGTTCTTTGAGTCGCAACGACTCAGCTACGCAGGACTTTGCGATCGCACTCGGGAACTCCTCAGTGAGCTTACGCGTTTCGGGGTCGCGAAAGGAGATGTCGTCTCGGTGCGTCTTCCCAACTGCGTTGCAATGGTCGAATTTGCACACTGCGGATTTTCGGGAAATTTGATTCTCCACTTGGTCAACGCTCGGCTGAGCGCGCGCGAGATCGAATACCAGTTGCGCGATTGTGGCGCGCGTTTCTTCGTGCACCTCGCTGGCGATGAGGCTGCGGATGCGGTCCGACTCGATCGCGGGGTGGTTCGACTGCTTGCGAACGTCAGCGGAGCCCGCACCGTGCTTGAGGCGGCATTTGATCCTTTGCCCGGGCAACCAAAGACTACGGCCGTGTCGCGTCTCGATCTTGAGGCACCGCGCTTTGTTCTCTACACCTCGGGCACGACGGGCAAGCCGAAGGGGGTTGTGCTCACCGGCGAGAACTTGCTCGCGAGTGCCAATGGGTCGGCGGCGTTGTTGGGCGCGGCTGCAACCGATCGTTGGCTTTTGTGTTTGCCTCTCTTTCACGTCGGCGGCCTTTCCATCTTGATTCGCAGCATGCTTGCCGGTAGCGCTGTCCTGCTCCACGACGGGTTTTCGCCGGAGCGCGTTAGTCTCGCGCTCGATGTCCATGGCGCCGATGCCGTGACGGGGATCTCCCTTGTGGCGAGCATGCTCACTCGAGTGCTCGCTGTGCGCTCGGCGACCAAGGCTCCGCCATCACTCGCGTGTGTTCTGCTCGGAGGGGGCCCCGCTTCGGCAACGCTTTTAGCTGACGCAGCCAACGCGGGCTTCCCGGTAGCGCTGACTTACGGCTTGACTGAGACCGCTTCCCAGGTCGCAACCCGTTTGCCCGACGCGCCGTCAACCGCCGGAATGCAGTTGCTTCCGGGCACAAAGGTCAAGATCGTTAGCGACGCGGGCATTGCTGTTGCAGTTGACGTTCCGGGAGAAGTCTTCGTTTGCGGTGGCTCCGTGATGTCGCAGTACTGGCAAAACCCAGAAGCCACGCGGCGCGCCCTCAAAGACGGCTGGCTGAACACCGGCGATATCGGTGCCCTCGACGGGGACGGTGGCCTTCACATCTTCGATCGACGCAGCGATCTGATCGTGTCGGGTGGAGAGAACATCTACCCCGCAGAGCTTGAGGGGGTGCTGTTAGAACATACGGCGGTAGTCGAAGTGGGTGTCGCGGGTAGGCCCGACGAAGTTTACGGGGCAAGGCCTGTGGCGTGGCTGGTGCTTGAAGCTGGCGTTGAACCGCGCGTCGGCGAGTTCGAAGCGCACTGCAGGGCAAGGCTTGCCGGCTACAAGTGTCCGGTGAAGTTTTACGCCGTACCTGCGCTGCCGCGGACGGCCAGCGGAAAGCTACTTCGCCGCGAATTGGGTAGCGGCGGCGATAAGGCCCTTAAATAGCGAAGCAGAGGCTTCGTCTGCGAGTTTTTCGGGGTGCCACTGCACGCCGACGCAGAAGCCTAGCCCGGGATGTTCGACAGCTTCCACGACACCATCTGGGCTGCGGGCACAAACGCTGAGCACCTCACCCGGGTCGGCAATCGCCTGATGGTGAAGGCTGTTGACTTCGGTTTCACTCGGGCCAAGCAGTTGGGCAAGCTTGGAGCCTGCTTCGACTCGGAGGCCGTGACGCTCGGAGGCTTCGTCGAATTGGTGATTCATGGCCTCGGGCAGATCGTCGGGCAGGTGATAGTGAAGCGTGGCGCCGAAGTGCTGGGCTAGGAGTTGTGCGCCATAGCAAATGCCAAAGACAGGAATGCCTCGCTCAAGGGCTCGC
>JBLHOB010000445.1:0-3415 GCA_047619425.1 Myxococcota bacterium | reverse complement strand
CGCTGACGCAACCGCAGCTGATGCAACCGCAGCCCCTGACAAAGAGGAGGTGAAGTCATGAGTGACGAAGAAGGCGGTTACGATCGAGGCCGATCTTCCGGCGGCGACCGCGCAAGCCGTGGTGCCTGGAGCGTCAAAGCCAAGCTCCGCGCGCGAGCACGTAAGAAGGCTCGCAAGGCCAAAAAGGGCATGTTTCAGCGACGTAAGGTTTGTCGCTACTGCGCCGACAAGAAGCTAGTGCTCAGCTATAAAGATTCGAAGACGCTTCGACTCTTTATTTCGGAGACGGGCAAAGTGACGCCGCGCAGAATTTCTGGCACTTGCGCCAAACATCAGCGACGGCTCGCCACCGCGATCAAGCGCGCGCGCCAGATCGCACTCCTGCCCATTGCGGCAGGACACATGTAGCGGAGGATGTCATGTCAGCTGTCAAAGTAATTTTGCGAGAAGATGTTACGAAGTTGGGCACCGCCGGCGATCTCGTCAGCGTAAAGCCGGGTTTCGCACGTAACTTTTTGGTTCCCAACGGCAAGGCGACGTTGGCAACCGACTCCAACATTAAAGAGTTGGAACACAACCAGCGCGTAATTGCTGAGAAGCTCGCCAAAGAGCTCAAGGACTTGCGCGGCACGTCGCACAAGCTCAAGAGCATGGTGATCGAAATCAGCAAGCGCGCCGGCGAAGACGGCAAGCTCTTCGGTTCGGTGACGTCGCAGAACATTGCGGACCTCATCGAAGAGAAGGGAGTGAAGCTCGATCGCCGCAAGATTCAGCTGCCCGACTCCATCAAGGAAGTGGGTGAGCACACGATCGGAATCAAACTCCATTCGGAAATTGAGTCGACCGTGAAGTTGATTGTGAGCCTTGAGGACTGAGCAAGTCCGCAGGTTCGTACGAAAATAAACGGCTGTATCCAGAACGCGGATGCAGCCGTTTCTTTTGGCTCGCGCGGTTTTGGCTCGCCCCGTTTTGTCACGCGCGGTTTTGGCTGGTGACGTTCTCGCCATCGCGATCTTGGCGCTGGGCAATTGTTCCCCGCGAGCGAATTTTGCCCGTGGGTTCTGCTGAGACCGGTATACTGAGCCGGATGAGACCGGTGGGTTCGCGGCCACATTTAGCCAATGAATTCTTGTTGTGGCGTTTCGTGGTGTCTCATTTTGTGGCGTGCCGGATACGTCGAACACGCATACGTGTGCCTTTCGGGTAGCGAGTCCAAACCAAATGAATTTGAGGGAGCAAGCGTGAGCGAAGGCGGGCACGGACCCTGGAACCAGCAGTCGCAAGCCCCGACACGGACTTCTAGCGATCTGCGTCGGCGCGTGCCGCCCAGCGATCTCAACGCAGAAAAAGCAGTGCTCTCGGCGATCTTGCTCGATAACAATGCCATTCACGGCATCGTCACCGAAGTGTCGGTGGAGAGCTTTTATCATCCGGCACACCAGGCGCTGTTCAGCGCGATGGTGATGCTGAAGGACCAAAACCAACCGGTCGACCTGGTAACCCTCGCGGACTACCTCAAGTCAAACGACCTGCTTGAGAGTATTGGCGGGCTCGTGGCTCTGGCCGAGATCGCAGACTACGAAGCCACTGCGGCAAACATCGTTCACTACGCTCGAATTGTTCGCGAGAAGGCACTCAAGAGAGGCCTGATCAGCGTTGCATCGGAAATCGTAAACCTCGGCTACGACGAAGTGCAGTCGTCGGACCAGGCACTCGACGAGGCCGAGTCAAAGATTTTTGCACTCAGTCAAGAGCAGGCCAAGAATACGTTGAGCCCGCTGAACGTCGAAGTGCACAGCGCCATCGATCACATCGAAATGTTGATGAACCGAGGCGGCGATCTTACCGGCCTGCCGACCGGCTTTACGGTTCTCGACTCGATGACGGGTGGCTTTCAGCCGGGCGATCTCATCATCATCGCCGCACGCCCCTCGATGGGCAAAACCGCACTCGCCCTGAACCTCGCGCGCAATATTGCGGTCGATCACGGTGGCAAGGTTGCGGTCTTCTCCCTCGAAATGACAACCCAGTCCCTGGTCATGCGTCTGCTTGCGAGCGAAGCGCAGGTCGATGCTTCGGCATTTCGCAACGGCTTCATCTCGGTCGAGAGCCATGGCGCGCTTGTCCATGCCGCGGAAAAGCTTTCGGCCGCTGACATCTGGATCGACGACACGCCGGCGGCGAGCATCCTCGAGATGCGCGCCAAGTGCCGCCGCATGCACGCCCAGAGGGGCCTCGACATGGTGATCGTCGACTATCTCCAACTCGCGCGAGCCGGCACCAACATCGCGAGTCGCGAACAGGAAATTTCGGAGATCAGCCGTGGGCTCAAGGGCCTCGCGAAAGAGCTCAGCATTCCCGTGATTGCGTTGTCTCAGTTAAACCGTGGTCCGGAAACGCGCAAAGACGACAAGCGCCCGATCCTCGCCGACCTTCGTGAGTCCGGCGCAATCGAACAGGACGCTGACATCATCGGGTTCATTTATCGCGACGTGGTTTACAACCCCGAGACCGAACACCAGGACAAGGCCGAGTTGTTGATTCGCAAACAGCGTAACGGGCCAACTGGCACCGTGGAGCTCGAGTTTCTCGGGCGTTTTGCATTGTTCAAGGACTGGCCTGAGATGGACGAGTACGGCGGTGGTGGGGGAGGCAGAGTTCCCTTTGACTCCGACCCGTCGCCGGGTGGCAATTCGGGTGGCGGCACGTTCCCCGGTTCTGGCGGCTTTCAGGACGATCCGTTCTAAGTGCCTGCACTGCGAAAACCACGCGCGCTAAAGAAGGGCGCGACCTTGGGCATTGCGGCCCCGGCAGGGCCTGTAGATCCCGAGCGGCTCAAGAGCGGCGTCGTCATGCTGCAAAAACTCGGCTTCGAAGTCGTGCACGCGCCGGACATCACCCGGCGCACTGGCTACTTGGCCGGTGACGACACCCGTCGCGCAGAAGAGTTCATGCAACTCGTCAACGACCCGGACATCGACGGGATCGTTTGCGCCCGCGGTGGCTACGGCTGTCATCGCATCATGAGCCAACTCGACGCAAAGGCCGTGCGCAAAGCCGCAAAGCCTTTGATGGGCTACAGCGACATTACGACGCTCTTGCTCTGGCAACACCGCAAGGCAGGCTTGATGGGTTTTCACGGCCCCATGCTCGAGCGCGCCGAAGAACTGAGCTCCGAAAGCAAGCGCTCAATCGCCACGGCCTTTCTCGGCGTCGGCCCTCCGGCTCGCGTCATTGGCCAAGCGGTGCAGCGCGGTTGGGGAGAAGGGCGTCTGGTAGGTGGATCGCTCAAGCTCGTCGTCGGTAGCCTGGGGACACCCTGGGAGGTGGACACCCGCGAAGCCATCCTGATGATCGAAGATACCCACGAAGCGCCTTACAGCATTGACCGGATGCTCTCGCAGCTGAAAGCAGC
>JBLHOB010000444.1:0-3425 GCA_047619425.1 Myxococcota bacterium | reverse complement strand
CTTCTTTGTCGGCTCCATTCTCTATTGCGATGGTGGAACTGACGCACTGCTGCGTCCTGACGATTGGCCGCTGCCGATCTAGTCCCGCGATCGATCGAGCCCGGCTGGAGTGCCCCGATCGTATTTGGGGCACTCTCCGCCGGGCGCCGGTACCCTCTAGCCAATGCTTTGAGGGTGCTAGCGCGCCATTGATCTTCCGCTTGAATGAAGGGCTGTGGTTGCGACCCGAGCGCGTTGGCGGCGCTTCTCAAGCCCGCTTTGTGCCCTTTACTCGCTTCGCTTGCGCAGCAGAATACTTCCCATCGAGTAGCCCGCGCCAAATGAGCAGAGCACTGCGTGGTCACCCGTGACAAGGCCGTCGCGGTGCTTGTGAAAAGCGATCACCGAGCCGGCAGAGCTTGTGTTCGCGTACTCGTCCAAAATTACCGGCGCCTCTCCGGGCTCAACTTCGCGCCCAAGCAGCGTCTTGGCGATCAGCTTGTTCATGCCGAGGTTTGCTTGGTGGAGCCAGAGGCGTTTTACGTCCGTCAGTGCGATCCCGGTGTCGGCCAAATGCTGGCGAATATGCTCCGCGACCATCGGACAAACGTCCTTGAACACGCGGCGCCCGTTCTGACGAAAGACCAATTCGTGAGGATCTCGCTCGCCGTCTTCGCTGCGATTGAGATAGCCGGCATCATTGCGGATGTTGTTCGAAAATTTGGTGGCCAGGCGCGTGCCGATGATCTCCCAGGTTTCGCCGCTGCTGGCAGTCTCTTCCGACTCGAGTAGGACGGCAGTGCACGCGTCGCCAAAGATGAAGTGATACTCGCGTAGCTCGAAGTTGTTGTGCCCGGATGTGATCTCAGGGTTGAGCACGAGGACGCATGTTGCACTGCCCGAGCGGATGGCATCGACTGCGTTTTGCATTGCGAATGTCGCGGAAGAACATGCGACGTTCATGTCGTAGGCGTACCCGCCAGCGCCGAGTTCGGCTTGTACCTCGATCGAGATCGCTGGATAAGCGCGTTGAAGGTTTGAGCATCCGACGATAATCGCATCGACGTCTGCGCCGGTTCGTCCGGCTTGCTCAAGGGCCTCGGTTGCCGCGGCGACGCAGATCTCCGCCTGGATCGACAATTCGTCTTCTCCGCGCAGCGGGAGGCGAGGGTGAAGGCGATCGGGGTCGAGGACACCTGTTTTGTCCATGACGTAGCGGTGCCCAACACCGGAGGCCTTCACGATAAATCGCTCGGAAGGAATATCGCGCTCGAGGACATCACCGCGGTCGATTGCTTCGCGATGCTCTGCGTTCCAGCGTTCGTTTGCCTTGGTGAGTGAAGCAACGAGCTCTTCGTTCGTAATGCCGTCGCTGGGCGTAAAGAGCCCCGTGCCGGTAATGACTGCGCTACTCAACGTGCCTCCTCCCGAGTGGGTCCTGCTGTGGGGTGCCCCTCGATCAGACCAGAGAATACAAGTTCAGGCGCGCGGCGGTGCACCGAAGGTCGACAAAAGGTGCGGCTACAACGATTTCGCCAGCTGTCGGTTTCGCCCTAGCTCGTTAGGCTGCGCCACCTTGCAGCGAGTTCGAGCTTGATCGACTTCAAGATGATGCGCGGTATGCCGAGCGGGTTCTTGAGCGATTTGCGAAGAATGAGTCGTCGCAAGTGAGGCGTACCGTTATAGGCGGCCTCACGCTGGCCATGCCCCAAGTGCATGCCGACTTTCGGGATGTCGATGACATCGAGTTCCAGATCGAAGGCAAACTTTTCCGTCTTGGGTGGGAAGCAAACATCGTCGTTGCACGCTTGATAGCGAATGCTGACTTCTAGGGGGGCACTCTCCATGTCGAGGGGGCGTATTTCGCTCACGAGTTCGCCAACCGGATAGAAGGGCACCACGATGTCTATGGTCCCGCTCCACACGGGCAGCTCCATATTCATGCTTTCGAGTCGCAGGGTTTCGGTCGGTGGAAACACAGGATCCTGGACAATGAGGCCCGCTGGTGCGGAGACGCTGATCGTGGTCGGGATCATGCCCTCTGGCACGGGCTGCCCGTAAATGTGGATCCCCTCGCCTAACTCACAGCGAAGCACGATTTGTCGAAATATTCCCTGACGAATGGTGCCCTTGCCGCCGTGGATGAACGCAGAGATTTGCACTTCCTCATCGCCACCCGTTACGCAGGGCTCGTCGTCGGAGATGACGAGCCGCCCGAGAGCGGCATCAATAAGCTGCTCGGGACTATCGCGTTTCTTGTACGTGTCGTGGAAAAACTTGGCGACCACGATGCCGTCTTCGTCCGTGACATAGACACCGGGGTAAGGGATGCCTTCGAGGAAGGCACCCGCGCGCCCGATTTGGTCGTTCAATATTCCGTAACGGGTGATGACTTCGGAGTCGATGTCGGAAAGCAGGCGATAGGGGATGTTCTGCTTCTCGCTGAATTCGCGGAGTACTTCTTCATCATCGTACGAGATGGCATAGAGCTCGATACCGGCATCTTGAAACTTTGAGAACGCGTCGCGCAACTCACCGAGCTGCGTCCAGCAAGGAGGTCACCAAACCGCCGATCGATAGAAAACCACAACAGACTTCGCGTTGCCTCGGGTCCGGTGATAGTCGACGAGCTCTCCGTTCGCGTTGGGAAGCTGGAAGTCTGGCAGTCGCTCGCCAATTTCGGGGCCGGTTGAATGTCCATCGGGGAGGCTCAATCGTCCTGGATGTCCCAACGGGGCGGGCGCGTCGAACCCATGGTGGTCTCGTTCAAAGGTCATCGATGGCTCCTCTCGCTGTGCGTGCATACCGCTCTGAAGTGTTGCGATGCGGGGCACGTCTTGTGGGCTGCCGCGTGAAAGTGGAGGAATGCTAATATTCTGACACGGTGACTGTCAATAGAGGGTGTCGAAGGGCACACAGTCCGTCTCACTTGAGCGTGGAAGCGTTTTGGCACGGAGTGTTCGAGGGGGCCTCGTGTCGCTTTTTCAAAGACTCTTCCCTGAACAAGTGAGTACGAATTTTACGTCGGCAGGGTTCCGCTCTACGGCTTTTGCCGGATGCTTCTTGCTGTGAAGTTTCGCTGGCTGGAGCACTTTCAAATAAGATGACAGCGGAGTGAATTTGATCGCATCAATTCACCTCTTTGCCGGAAAGACCCCGACCTGAACAAGGTCATCGCTCTGTTCACCTCATTGTGGGAAGCCAACAGGTCATCACCCTCACCGTCTACTTGGTGGTGTTGGATCGCTATCGCAATCTCATCCTGCGGATGTTTCTGTTGATGCGGGTAGCGGTAGGTTTTCGCTCGGTTGCGGCCTCGATGCACCGGTTGAGTGAAGACTTTTACGTCCGTACGACGCCTAGTAAGTTCGGTGCCCTCATCGCTGGGCTTCTGGGCTTGGTGCTGCTGTGTTGGGCTCGCCGAAACCTCTCACGCTCCTAACAGC
>JBLHOB010000443.1:0-3436 GCA_047619425.1 Myxococcota bacterium | reverse complement strand
CAGCCGGGTCGAACACGGTGATGTCGGCATCGGCTCCGACTTGCAATCGTCCTTTGCGCGCAAATACTGGCGCAATTTTCTCAAGCCGCTGCGCCGGAAGAAGTGTCATCTTCGCGAGCGCATCGTTAAGCGAGAGCAACGGCGTCTCGCGCACATAGCGGCCCAAGATCTTTGCAAAGGTTCCGATGTGCGGCGCGGCTTTCACGTCGCGGCTCACGATCGGCAGTGTATCGCTCACCACAATCACACCCGGTTCGACGAGCGCGCGGCGTGTCCACCCCTCTTTCACATAGTGATGAATCACCTGTCCTGACGGGTACTTATCGCGATACTCTTGCCACATCGCTTGATCAAATCGCTCGCCTGTCGCGGCCCACTCAACATCCTCGTAGCTGATGTTGAAAATGGTCTTCCAGTCGCGTCCGAAGACCGCGGATGAGATGAGTGCACTGCCCGCGTTGTACGGCAGGAGCTCCGTCGTGACGTCGACCCCCCGTGCCCGAGCGCTGCGGATCTCGCTCAAGAAGGTCTCGATGTTGCCCATCGCGTTGTGCTGGATGTGGCAGATGTGCAGCGATGCACCGGTCGCCTCTGCAACGGCGAGTACCTCGAGCAAACCCGCCGGGTCGCCGTTGATGCCGCGGCGAATGTGGACGAATACGGGAGTCGCGTGCGCACTCGCGACTTCGAAGATCATGCGTAGCTCTTCATCGTCAACCGCTTCGCTGATGTAATCGAGAGGCAAGCCGATCCCGAGCCCGCCTTCGGCAAGACCTGCCGTCAGAGCTTCGCGCATCTTGCCGCGCTCGCGGGCGCTCGAACGTTTTTCGAACGCCTCGGTTGGCGTCATGAACAGCGATCGGAATGCAGTCCAAGCCCCGCGCAACCCGATGATCTTCGTTGAGCTCGTGATGATGTGTGCGCGCCGAATGCCCGACATGACTTCGAGGCGAATTGAACCGAAGCCCACCGAAGTACCGAAGTTGATTCGGGGCGTGTCGCGAACCTGCTCTCCGAAGCCCGCAACCGGGTACGCCCCGGCCTCGAGTTCGAGAGAGGTCGTTACACCGTCCTGCAATTGCAGTCGTTGTCCAAGCGGCGTCGGTGTGTGGCTGTGCAGGTCGATGAAGCCCGGGGCTACTACGAGCCCTCTTACATCCAGCTCGACGAG
Organism: Myxococcota bacterium; assembly: GCA_047619425.1. Lineage (GTDB taxonomy): Bacteria > Myxococcota_A > UBA9160 > UBA9160 > UBA4427 > DUBZ01. The sequence continues at coordinate 2,265 of JBLHOB010000443.1, read as the reverse complement.
CCCCGTTAGGAGTTCGGTCGTGATCGCCACTACCTTGCCGTGGTCGATGCCGACGTTCTGAATGGCGTCGGTTTTCGTTTGCGGGTCGATCACCCGACCACCGTTCAATACAAGTTCAAACTGTGGCGACGCCGAAGCGGGCGGCGATGCAAGAACGAGCGCGGCTACGAGCAAGAAGCAGTGTCGCATCATTTTAGAGCTTTTCCTCCGGTGCAAAAAACGTGAAGACACTGTGCCATAGCGCAAGCACCCCGCCGACGACGCCCACGGCATTGATCGCGACGCCCGCGTAGCGAGACAAGTCGTTCGGCCACAGCAAGGGGTCAGCCGTAAACGCGTTCATGATCGTGCCCCCTGCAGCCAGGCCCGAGGCCAGAGACAAGACGACAAATAGCGGCAAGAACTTGCGAAGTCCCAAGATCAAACCACCGGCAATCGCGATCGCTACGACGACCATTTGAAGCGAAGCCGAAGGGCCCGGCGAGCGACTCCCCAACTCGATCAGCACAACACCAGTGAGCTGCCAAGCGATCACCAGCCCCGCGCGTAGCCAAGCTGCACGAAGAGGGCCGACTCGAGTTTGCGTGACGAACGCGTCAAGCTAGTCCTCGGCCATCCACACCGTTACGCCCTCTTTGATGGTCTCGCGTATCGAGAGGCTTCGCAGATCTTCGGGGGCGGTGGTGAGCGGGTTGCCGTCGAGGATGACGAAGTCGGCGAGCTTGCCGGCTTCGATTGAGCCCTTGGTGTCTTCCTCGAAATACTGGTAGGCCGCGTCGATCGTGATGCCGCGCAACGCCTCGAGTGCGGTCACCCGCTCGGCTGCACCCATCGTGCGCCCCGAGCGCGAGGTGCGGGTCGTCGCGGTCCACAACATGAAGATCGGGTCCAGCGGCGTCACGCCGTAGTCGCTGTGATTGGTGAAGCGAAGCCCTCGATCAATGGCCGAACGCAACGGGCTGAGAAAGTCTGCGCGCTCGGCTCCCAGATTCGCGAGATGCACGTCTCCCCAGAAGAATGCGTGGTTGGTAAAGAACGACGGCACTGCACCGATTTTGACGTAGGCATCCAGTTGCTCGGGCCGGATGAACTGCGAATGGATAACGACGGGTCGGCGCCCTTGCGGTGCGCCCGCCGCCTCGTGAGCCGCGAGGAACATGTCGATTGCCGCGTCGGCGTTTGAGTGGGTGTAGGTCTGAATGCCGTTGTCGTACGCCATGGCGAACAGCTCATTCAACATTTCTTGCGGGACGATCGGTTGCCCGCGCCAATTCTCTTCGCCGCCCGGCCCTTTCACGAGCATGGGCTCGGTCCAAAACGCGGTGCGCCCTTGCGGCGAACCGTCGGTGACGAACTTCACGCCACCGAGTTTCAGGCGACCGATGTAGTCGCCTCCCCATTTCGTGTTCGGGTCTTTGAGCAAGTCGGGCATGACCTGCATTATCGGTAGCGATACAACGTCTAGAAAGAGAAGTCCTTCTGCCGCGGCGCGCTGCAACAGTGCGACGCCCTCCCCGCTCGTCGCCCCGTCCTGAATCGTCGTATAACCATTGGCGGCGTAGTGGAGCTGAGTCGGGTGCATCGCTGCGAGGGTTTGCTCTGGATTGCCCGCCGGCATTGCGCCCATCAAGGCGAAGAAGGGGGCCTCCATGATCAACCCAGCAGGCTCGGTTGTCCCCTCAATACGAACGATCAGGCCGCCTTCAGGAGTTTCGGTTTCGGCGTTGATTCCCACCGCGGCAAAGGCGGCCGAGTTCAATACCGCACCGTGACTTGAAACATGGATCATCACAACCGGGTTGTCGGGGAAGTGCTCGTCGAGATCGGCGGCAGTCACTTCGCGCTCTTCGATCAGCGCTTCCTTTTCGTAGCCGTATGCAATCAACCACTCGCCGGGTTTCACATCGCGACGGGCTGCTAGAACCTTCAATTCGGCAATGATCTCCGGGATGCTCTCGATCGTGCCGACCGGTGGCCGCGACAAATTGGCAAAGCCCGAGAAGGGAATCCCGTGCAACACGAAGTGACTGTGTGGATCAATGAATCCGGGCAGCAGTGCTGCCTCGCCGAGTTGCACAACTTCGGTTTCGGTGCCTCGGTGCTGCATGACCGCGGCCTCGCTGCCGACTTCCAGAATGCGACCATCATTTACTGCGACGGCTCCGGCTACATCACCATCGACGTTGACGGTCACGACATCGCCTACGTAAATGCGGTCCGCCACAGAGACTGGGCCGGCGGAAGGCGTCGCACATCCCATCACGA
>JBLHOB010000442.1:0-3450 GCA_047619425.1 Myxococcota bacterium | reverse complement strand
GCTAGCGAGTCCAGCTGCCGGGGCTTCCGCCCCACCTGTTAGCGAACCCTGCGGTACGGGCCTTGCGATCTAGAGCGAGCGAACCGCGGCGGTAAAGGCCCGCACTCCTTCGACCGGGGTCTGAGGCAAGCAGCCGTGACCGAGATTGGCGATATAGCCCCTGGCCGGTGCCGCGTCGGCAGCCATTTGCTTGACCATTTCGGCAACGCGCTCGGGAGGCGCGGCCAAGGCCGAGGGATCGAGGTTGCCTTGCAACGTAACCTTGTCCCCGTGACGCTTTGCTGCGTCGGCGAGATTGACCCGCCAATCCAGAGACAGGACATCGACGCCCGACTCAACCGAGGCGTCGAGCAGATGGGCCCCGTTGTTGATGTAGAGGATCAATGGCGCCCGATCCCGCGCGACGCGCGACGCGATCTCCTGGTGTCGCGGCAAGACCCACTCACGATACTCCTCAGCGGTAAGCAAGCCCGCCCAGGTGTCGAAGATTTGGACGGCTTGAGAGCCTGCCTCAATCTGTGCGTTCAAGTAGCCCACGGAACACTCGGTGAGCTTGTCGAGCAACGCGTTCAAGAGCGCGGGCTCGCGGTGCATCATCCGCTTGAGATTATTGAAGTCTTTAGAGCCCTTCCCTTCGACCATGTAGGCGGCCAGGGTAAAGGGAGCACCGGCGAACCCGAGCAAGGGAATCTGACGACTCTCGAGCTTGCTTCGCAGGCTGCGGATGATTTCGAATACGAACGGCACACTCTCGTTAGGGTCGGGCACACGCAGGGCGTCTACCTGTGCGGCGGTGCGGATCGGCTCACTCAACACCGGGCCGGGCGCGAAGTCGAGTTCGACTCCCATCCCCGGAATGGGCGTAAAGATGTCTTGAAACATAATGACCGCTTCGCTGCCCACGAGATCGATGGGCTGCAATGAGACCTCAACTGCGCGATCCACGCTGCGGCACATTTCGAGAAAGGTCACGCCCTCGCGCACGCGACGATATTCGGGCAGATAGCGCCCGGCCTGGCGCATCAGCCAGACGGGAGGCCGATCGACAGACTCGCCTCGGCAGGTGCGCAAAAAGCGCTCAGTCGGCGTCAATGTCCCGGGCTCAGTATTGCTCAATCGAGTGTTCCTCTTGCGATAGTTCGTCATGTTTTGCCAAGTCGATCGCCGCGCTGATCACGAGGGCCGGCTTCTCTGGCTTGACACGTTAGCGGCAATGATCGCTCGGCGGGTGCGCGGGGGGACGATCGTCTCCCCGCGCTCAAACCTCGCTGTCATCCGATCGCCCCGCTGTGTTTCCTAGCCAAGCGATGCTCTAGTAGCTGCGCAGTGTCGCCCAGCGGTCGCGATGATACGACGAGTCGCCAAATGTAAGCTCAGCAACCCGAGCGCGCTTCAGGTAGAAGCCGACGTCGTACTCGTCGGTCACGCCGACACCGCCGAAGAATTGCACCGACTCATTGGCGACGTGAACATAGGAGTCCGAGCACCTGGCCTTGGCAAGCGACACCAACTCAGGTGCCTTTTCGCTGCCTTCGTCCACGGCTCGCGCTGCTGCCATTACCGAAGCCCGACACAGCTCGATGTCCATGAACAGTCGCGCGGCGCGGTGCTTGAGAGCCTGAAACGTCCCGATCTTCACACCAAACTGCTCGCGCTCCTTCATGTGGTCGATTGCACTTGCGAATGCGCTCTCCATGCCACCGAGCATCTCGGCACACAGGCCTACGGTGGCCATGTCCACAACCTGGCTCAAGATCGCGAAGCCACCGCCCTCTTCTCCGATGCGGGAGGCCGCGTCCACGACAACGCCGTCAAACGTGAGCAGGCCTGTCGAGCGATGGTCCACTCGGTGCTGTCTTGCGCATGAAACACCTGCGGCATCTTTGGGCACGACGAACAAGCTGATCCCTGCCTCGTCGTCACCGCTGCCACTCGTGCGAGCGCTGACGATGAAAGCATCGGCGGCATGGCCGTCGATCACCTGGATCTTTTCGCCGCTGATGCGATACCCGTCGCCATCTTTTTCGGCGGTGGTGGCAATCAGGCTCGGGTTGTAGCGGCTGCCCGACTCCTGGTTCGCAAGAGCGAGGAACGTATTGCCCTCGATCAGTGAATCGAGCCAAGTCTTCTTCTGCTCGTCACTACCTGCGAGATGAAGGGTCTGGCCCCCCAACAGAATGTTCGAAATAAACGGTTCGGGAGCGAGGCAACCACCGGCGACTTCCAGCACGGTGATCAACTCGGCCATGCCCATGTCGGCGCCGCCGTTCTTTTCGGCAAAGGGGATCCCAACCCAGCCCAGTTCGGCCATCTCTTTCCAAAGGGCTTTCGAGTATCCAGTTTCGTCGCCGCTGTCGCGCAGCTCGCGAAAGCGAGAGACGGGAGACTTTTCGCGCATAAAATCTGCGGCGGTTGCGGCGATCAGTTCTTGTTCTTCAGTCAGGGCAAGATTCATTTTTCTCAGTCCGGCAAGCCAAGCACGTGCTTGGCGATAATGTTGAGTTGGATTTCCGAGGTACCGCCTTCGAGGCTGTTGCCCCGGGTGCGCAACCAGGCGCGGGTGCGGTCGAGCTCTTCTTCTTCAAAGCCCGGTCCTTCCCACCCGAGACCCTGAGGTCCGGCGAGCCGGATCTCGAGTTCGCTGCGGCGCATGTTGTTTTCGGTCCCCACGATCTTGAACATCGAGCTTTCGGCGCCGGGCTGGTGGCCCGCCTTTGCCTGGTCGCTCATACGCTGAGCGGCGAAGCGGAAAGCTGCGGTGTCCATCTCGGCTTGGGCAACTTCGCTTCGGTAGATCGGGTCGGCGAGCTTGCCGTCCTTTTCGCCGAGGTAGCCCGCTGCCATTTCGACAAGCTTGCCTCGCCCCGTCGACGAGCCTCCACCACCGCCAAACACATTGGCGATCATTGTGCGCTCGTGACCGAGTAGTGCTTTGGCAACGGTCCAGCCGGCGTCGATCTTGAAAATCACGTTCTCGACGGGCGCGCGGACGTTTTCAAAGTGAGTCTCACAGAAGGGAGACTTGCCGCTGATCAGCGGGATCGGGCTCACGCTGACACCCGGAGTCTCCATGTCGATCAAGATGAAGGTGATGCCCTCTTGCTTCTTGACTTTGGGGTTACTGCGAACCAATGCGAAGATCCAATCCGCGTGATCCGCGTAGGACGTCCACACCTTCTGGCCGTTGATGATGAAATCATCGCCATCTCGGGTTGCCTTGGTCTGGACATTCGCGAGGTCCGAGCCGGCGCCCGGTTCGGAGTAGCCCTGGCACCAGCGAATCTCACCGCGACAAATACGCGGGAGATGGGTCTTCTTCTGTTCTTCGGTGCCGTACTGCAAGAGCACCGGGCCAATCATCGAGAAGCCGAAGCCGTCTACCGCTGCGGGCAGCTTGAGCCGACTCATCTCTTCGCGCAGCACCTTTGCCTCAGCTTTATCGAGACCGCC
>JBLHOB010000441.1:0-3461 GCA_047619425.1 Myxococcota bacterium | reverse complement strand
AGAACCCACGCGGCCTCGATGTCTTCTTGCGCCTGCTCGATGATGCCGACGTCCTAGTGGAAAACTATCGCGCCCCGGTCAAGCAGCGACTGGGCATCGACTACGAAACCGTGAGCGCCCGCAACCCGCGGATCATTTACGCGTCGATCTCGGGCTTTGGGCAACAAGGCCCTTATCGCGAACGCCCCGGACTCGATCAAGTCGCACAGGGAATGAGTGGCTTGATGTCGGTGACAGGGCCGAAGGGCACAGGGCCGTGGCGCACGGGCATCGCAATCAGCGACACCGCGAGCGGTACCTTTCTTACCCAGGGCGTACTCGCTGCACTCTTCACACGCGAGCGCACCGGCCGCGGCCAGTGGGTGCACACATCGCTTCTCGAATCGATGATCAACATGATGGACTTTCAAGCCACGCGTTGGTTGATCGACGGCGAAGTGCCCGAGCAAGCGGGCAACAACCATCCGACGCTTTTCCCGATGGGAACCTTCAAGACCCGAGATGGCGCGATCAACATTGCGGCCATCACGAAGTGGGACGCGTTCGTGGCGGCCATCGACGGTGCCGCCATCGAAGCCGACCCACGCTTCGCTGACTTCATGTCGCGCATGAAGCATCGCGATGCGTTGCTCGAAGTCATTGAGGCCAAGCTTGCGGTTCGCGACTCCAGCGATTGGGTCACGCGGTTAAATGAGGCCGACCTCCCCTGCGGCCCCATCTACGCGATGGACGAAGTTTTCGCCGATCCTCAAGTCGAACATTTGCAGATGGCACAGACCGTCGAACATCAGACCGATGGTCCAGTCGCGTTGTTGCGCCATCCTGTGACGTTTTCGCAGACCCCAACGCGAGTAAAGGCTGCGGCCCCAGTGCCCGGTATTCACAGCCGTGAGATTCTCGGCCAATGTGGCTACGACGAAGGCGAAGTCGAAGAGCTCTTGGGCTGCGGCGCCGTCGCCTGCGAGCAGCCCCAGCGCTAGCGCGGCACAGCGCAATTGTCGTTATGCTGGGGGCAACTGCGTCGCACAGTCATCCCATCGCACGACATCGCAGCTCAAACGCTCGTGCAGTCCTATTGTGGAGAGTCCCATGGTTGCCACCTGTTTCCCGCCCATCAAAATCGACTCGGTCTTCGAAAACCCCGCATGCGTTCGCGCGCTGGTCGAAGCAAACGGCCCCTACGCACCGGTGCAGCGCTACTTCACCGACGACGAAGAGTACAAGGCGACTGCCGGCGCCGAGAGCCGGGACAAGCCCGTCTTTATCGCGCCCGTGTTTCGCGGCGATTGGGCCTATGAAGAACCACTAATCGAGGGCGTCGACGATCTACTCAATCACGCGGGCTTTACGGACGCTGCAAAGAGCATCTTCGGGTCGGACTTCGTGCGGCCATTTACCCTGTACTCAAACCTCACGTGGCAATTGCCTTTCGCTCAAGGCCCGGGACACATCGACGTGCCTGAGTTTCGCGGCATCAACCGCACCGACCGCCCGATCTGGCTGCTGCAGACAATGAACCACTCGGGCTTATTCGAAGCCGAGCGCGTGCCAATCGCAACCACCGTGGCTTGGTTCTACAAAGGCGAAGACGGTGGTTTTGACTACTGGCCGACCGGTGTCGCGAACCCGTCTCAAGCCCACGAGGGTAACATCTTCAACACCGCCATCGTCGGCGACAACGACCGCATGTTCCACCGTGTGCGCCCCACCGGGAGCACCGAAAAGGGGTTGGTCGCAGGGCTCACGCCGGATGCGCAACTCGTGCACAAGGGTGGCGACGACTGGGCGATTGAAGACGGCGGTGAGCGTCGCGCCGAGTTTCCCTACGACGCGCTTCGCATTAGCGTCTCCTGGAAAGCTCGCGTGTTCGCCGACACCAAAGACGAGCAGCGCTTCAACGACCACAGCGAAGACATCAACATCGACGAGGTGTGGCGACGCTTCTATGCCGACCTCGATCGCCGAGGCATTGCCTACACCGAAACGGAACACCCGCAACGCGATCCCGCTCTCATCGAGACTCTCTCATCGACCTACGTCGAAGAACCCGAGCCCACTCACGCCGCGGCCTGACCCGCTGGAGTGCCAATCATGACCTCGATCCCAAGACTGGACCTCGAGGATTTCCGATCCACAAACTCCGAACGCCGCGACGACTTCAACACGGGTCTTCGCACGGCGCTCGTCGAGTTCGGGTTCGTACGCATTACCGGCCACGGGATTAACGCAGAGTGCATTCGCGACGTCTATGACGCCTTCGAGGCGTTCTTCGCGGGAAGCGACGCCGAGAAGGCGCTGTCCGCGAGTGCCGAAGGAGGCCAGCGAGGCTTCACACCATTCGGAATCGAGCACGCCAAGGATCAAAGCACTCCGGACAGCAAAGAGTTTTTCCACGTCGGGCGCGAGCTTCCGGCCGGACATCCACTGCGCAAACAGTACCCCGACAACGTTTGGCCAAAGGACAACGCCAAGCTTCGCACTGCAAGCCTCGCGATATACGAAGCCCTCGACCGCTGCGCGAGCGAGCTTCTCGAGAGTCTCGCCCTAGCATTCGAACTACCCGCGCAAACATTTTCGCAGATGTTACGCGACGGAAACAGCATCCTGCGTTCGCTTCACTACCCACCACTGCTCGGTACAACCGCGGCAGACACATGGACTGGCGATGGCTTTCGCGCCGCTCCCCACGAAGACATCAACTTGATCACGTTGCTATGCGAAGCGACCGACCCGGGCCTCGAGATCTTAACCCGTGACGGCAAATGGCTCGCCGTCCCCGCGCACCCGGGCGAGATCATCGTCGATGCGGGTGACATGCTCTCGCGCGTGACCAACAACGTCATCCCCTCCGCGACGCATCGGGTTGTCAGCACGGCCGCCACGACAGCGCGCCACCGCTACTCCCTGCCCTACTTCGCCCACCCGTTTCCGGATTGCGACTTGAGTGTGCTCCATGCATTCGTCGAGCCGGGCACGGACGCGCTCTACCCGCCCATTACTGCGGGCACGTTTCTCGAAGAGCGCCTGCGGGAGATCGGATTGATCTCCTAGCGGTGGGCTCGACGATCCCTAAGCGAGCTAGAACGAGTTGAGTTCGGGCACCTTAATCGCGACTTCGCGCACGCGCGAGCCGTCGCGAAAACGCTCGGGACCAGCAATCTCGACTTCGGTCTGTGGCTCAAGGGACGGCGGATCATCGGCCGGGTTCTTGAACTCGCGAAGTACCTTGTAGACCGTATTGCGCTCGACGGGCATGCGACCGATTTCGCGGATGTACTGACGAAAGTCTTCGGCAGGCGTGTTCTCGCCGTGGTCGGAGCCAGACTCGCGGCTGATCGACTCTTCCATCAAGGTGCCGCCAAAGTCATTGGCGCCACTGCACAAAGCCATCTGGCCGAGCTTGATGCCCATCTTCACCCACGAAACCTGAATGTTGGTGATCCAAGGGCGAAGGAACAGAC
>JBLHOB010000440.1:0-3462 GCA_047619425.1 Myxococcota bacterium | reverse complement strand
CAAGTCGTGGTAGTCCCAAAATCGCTCTTGTTGGCCGGCGCAGGTCGCTGCGACCGCAGCGGGGAGTGCATTCGCGTGAAAGTCGAGCGGGAAGTGCCGGTACTCGAAACGCAGCTTGCCCGGGTAGAGGGCGTCGAGTTGTCCAAGGGTTGCTTCGACGCGTTGGCAGAAGGGGCACTGATAATCGCTGAACTCGACAATTGTCACTGGAGCATCGTCCGAGCCCCGGGACGCCGCGGCGCGCGGGAGCTCGACGCGCCGTACCGGCGGCGCCGCCGGCGCCGCCGGCGGAGTCATGAGAATTTCGATGTTGGCCGCACCCTGGAGTCGGTTCATGATGCGAATCGGACGGTCTTCATCGAGGAAGGTGCGGATCTTCGGGCGCAACTGCTCGAGGGGCTCGGCAGGTTGAATGCGATCTTTGTTGCGCGCGTAGAAGTCATCGATCTCGCGGTCGGTAACCGGGCCGAGCTTGGCGACTTCTCGATCGAGGAATTCGTCGCTCGAAAGTCCGTTTCGCGCGGCCGCTCGTTCGATCAGCGTGTCGTCGATCACGCCTTCGACGCCGGCGCGGCGCAGCTTGTAGAGATCGTCGGGGTTCTCCTCAAGGCCGCGGATCCAGTCGTCCATGAGCCATTGGTCCAGCTGGGCTTGGGTGATCGGCACTCCGTCGATGCGCGCGACGACCGGGTCACTTTCGGTGGGCTGGTCGCTCAGGCCGGTGAAGTTGGAGACGAGATTGGCGCAGGCGGGCAACAGTGTCGCTACCGCCAGCAGTGTGAGGAGCGTCTGTAGGCTCTTGGCTCGTCGAGTGAATAAGTGTGGTGCGCGAATGTTTTGAATCACGGTGAATCCCCCGGCGGAGAACCTACCGGATGAACAATCGGCTTGCCGCCCGAGCGAGCCAGCAGCCAGGGAGGGAAGGGCAGAGCTTTGCGCAAGGGGCACCTCGATTGAAACGCCCCGGCGCGCGTGCAATTCTTGTGTGATGGATCAACACCTCGCACTTCTCAAACGAGCGATTGAGCTTTCCGAGCACGGCAGCCAGCAAGGCCACGGCGGTCCCTTTGGCGCGGTGGTCGCAAAGGACGGCGAAGTGATTTCCGAGGGCTGGAATCGGGTGCCCGCCGATTGTGACCCCACGGCACATGCCGAGATTGTGGCAATCCGCGCGGCAACCAAAGCGCTCGATTCGTTTTCACTCGCGGGTTGCGTGCTCTACACCTCCTGCGAGCCGTGTCCGATGTGTTTGGCCGCCAGCTACTGGGCACGGGTCGACCATGTTTATTACGCCAACGACCGCCATGACGCGGCGGCGATTGGCTTCGACGACCAGTTCTTCTATGACGAACTCGCGGCCCCGATCGCCAAGCGTTCGCTTCCCCTCACCCATCTTGAGGTTGAGGGGGCCCGAGAGCCAATGCGCAAGTGGGCGGATCTTGCGGACAAGACTCCTTACTGATCACACGGGGCCGCTTGCCCGTCGCTGCAGGGGGGGGAGGCCCGAAACTTGTGAAGATGAAATTTCCCCCGAAAAGGGCTAAAAGGTCCGGGCGCTCGCGCGCTAAGGGCTGTTCGAGTTCTTGTGCTGTGGGGGTGCTGCGCGCGTCTACACGCATTGATACGCATCCTAAGCGCCGTGAAGGGGCCCATCCATGAAAGCCGAAGACGTACTGTCGCGTCTCGCGAGCTTGATCGCCGAGCGGAAACGCCTGCGTCCCGAGGGCAGCTATGTTGTCTCGCTGTTCGATGGTGGCCACGAGGCCATCGCCGCGAAAGTCAGCGAAGAGGCCGCCGAGTTAATCGAAGCGGCGGGCGAAGACGACCTGGAACACACGGCGCACGAAGCGGCCGATCTTCTTTTTCATGTTTGTGTGCTTCTTGAGAATTCGGGGGTAAGCCTGGACCAAGTGACGAGCGAGCTCGAATCGCGATTTGGTATCTCGGGCCTTGAAGAGAAGGCCTCTCGCACGCCCAGCAACAAAAACAGCGACGCAAACGAAACCACCAGCGAAAACACGAAAGACAAAGGGAACGCGTAATGCTCGGAAGTGCCCAACTGCGAATTGCTGTCCCATCCAAGGGCCGTTTGCGCGACAGCGCGATCGAAATCTTGCAAGGCGCCGGCCTGCGCTTTCGGCTCTCCGGGAGGCGGCTGTTTTCGGTGTGCACCGACACCGACACGCGGATCATCTTTTCAAACGTGCAGGACATCCCTGTCCTCGTCGCCGAGGGAGTTGTGGATCTCGGGATCACGGGCAGCGATCAAGTTCTCGAAAAGCGCGTCTCGGTCGTGGAGCATCAAAAGCTGGGGTTCGGCAAATGCCGCGTTTCGGTTGCCGCACACAAGGACAGCCCGATTCGAAAACCCGCAGATCTGAGTGGCAAGGTCGTGGGCTCGAGTTTCGCGAATCTTGCAACGGACTATTTTCGTCGCGAAGGCGTCGAGGATGTCCATGTCATTTCGATCGAGGGTGCGGTCGAGGTGATGGTGCTGCTCGGCCTCGTCGACGCCATTGTCGAGATCGTCGAGACCGGCAACAGCCTGCTCGAAAACGATCTGGTTGAGCTTTGGCCTGTGCTAACCGCCGAGGCGGTCTTGATCGGCAATGGCAACCCCCGCGACAAGGCCGAAGCCGACCGGTTGTTGCGCAGGATCGAAGGGGTGCTTGCCGCGCGGCGATACTCGCTGCTTGAGTACAACTGCCCGGCGGACAAGCTGGAAGCTGCGACGGAGATCACACCGGGGTTCAGCTCACCCACTGTGCAGAAGCTCCTCGCAGCCAACTGGTATGCTGTTCGGGTGCTGGTTGAGCGCGACCAGATTCATGGCATTCTCGATCAGCTTGAGGAGATTGGCTGCGTCGCCATTCTCGAGTCTGAGGTGCGACACACGCGCCTGTAGCTTGAAGCGATGCCCAACGGAGCATATGCCGAACAAGGAGTCGAGATCAATTGAGTTCAGGTGAATTCGGCAGCAACGTGTCCGGCACAGTTGACTCCGGCACGCCGAGTCTTCGCGGCGTTCGCGACGGAGTCGGCCTGGTCGGCGAAGGCATCTCGATGCTGGTGCGCGAAAAGCGCCTGTGGGCCCTGGCATCGGTACCGGTCGCCTTTTGTACTTTGGCCCTCGCGGGTGCGACGTCGGCTGTCTATGTCAACGCAGCCGTAATGTTCGAACTCCTGACGAGTTGGTTCCCCGTATTTGAAGTGACAGCCTGGTACCAGTGGCTGTGGCTCGGACCGCTCAAATTTGCAGTCGCATCGGCGGGCTATTTGCTTTTTGCCGGTGCAAGTGCCGTTGCGCTTCTCGTTGCGCTGTTGCTTGCGAACCTTGCCTCTGCACCTTTTCTCGACGCACTTTCCCAGCGCGTTGAGGCGATCGTGACTGGACAGGTGATCGAATCCGACGAAACCGGGTTGGCTGCGATTCTGGGTGAAGCGCGTCGTAGCATGGCGAGC
>JBLHOB010000439.1:0-3467 GCA_047619425.1 Myxococcota bacterium | reverse complement strand
CGCCCTCGGCGGGTACGTCGGCGGTTACCGTGGTTTGCTCGTCGCGGATCGCCGCGATGGCGTCCATCGGGTCGAGCCCACACTCACGCCACACTTCAAACATGGATTCGCGGGCGGAGCCACCGGCACGCGAGGCGATCAACAAGCGGGCTGCTTCGAAGGCGAAGTCTTCGAGGTCTCGGCGCTCCTCGTCGCTTAATGTTGCAATGACATGTCCGAGGTACTTCACGCCATATGCACAGTGACGGGCTTCGTCACGCGAGACGTAGGTGAGCATCTCTTTCAGTAGCGGCTCTTCGGTCGTGTTGCGCATGTCGCGAAAGCTGTAGAGCGCGAGTCCTTCGACGACGACCTGCATGCCGACGGCTTTGTGCATCCAACTCTCGCAGCCGATGGTTTTGTCGAGAATCTCTTTGAGCGAAGGCATGATGGGGCGCACTTCGTCGAGCAGGTTTATGTAGGCGGCAAAGGCCTCGACGTGGCGGGCTTCGTCCATGGTCTGGGTGGCGGCGTAGAACTTGCCGTCCATGTGCGGGACGGCATTGACCATCTCGGCCGCAACCATCATCGCGCCCTGCTCGCCGTGCAGAAAGTTCGAAAGCATGAAGGCTGACGTCTTGCTGGCGACTTTCCACTTGAGGTCCGGCTCGAGATGCTTCCACCACTGCGTGTGCTGGAGTGGAATGCCCGCAACGGAGAAGGTCTTGGCGAAACGCTCCCGGTCGATGCCCTTATCCCAATCGAGATCTTTGAGCGCGATCCACTGCCGGTCGAGGGCGTTTGCGTAGAGCGAACGAAGCGAATCGATCTCGCTGCCGTAGTTCCAGTTGTAGATCGCATCGTGCCCGACGCGTACGTGGTCGGTTTGGGGCTGCTTGTCGGGGAATGGTGCACTCATCGGTTGACCTCTAGGCGGGTGCGTGGATGCGAAAGCGATAGCGGCAAGCATATCAAGATCGCCGCGAAAAATGCGTTGTGCTTCAGTTTGCCGGATGTCCTGAGAAGCTATTCGGGGGTCATGAGGGGCTTTCGAGCAGAGTCTCGAGGTCTTCGGGCGAGAAAACGTGTGACATCGCGCAGAACTCGCAGCGAACTTGCTGGGTTGCACGTTCGTCGACCATTTCGCACAACTCGGTCTGGCCGAGCAACTCCAACGTGTGCAGGGCCCGCTCGCGTGAGCAGCTGCAGCGGAACACGGGATAGATGGAATGACGCTCTCTCGAGCCCACACCACACAGCAGCAAGTCGATGATCTCGTCGCAGTTGGTGTCGGTAAGGGCGAGCTGGGACAAGGGCGGCATACTGCGCACATTCGCTTCGACGACGTCAATCTCTTCGGGCAGAGCGTCGGGGAGGATCTGGACCATAAAGCCGATCGCAACGACTGCACTCTCATCGTTGGCCATCGCGACCCCGAGGCCCATGGCCGAAGGGGTCTGCTCGCTTTCGGTCAAGTAGAGGGTGATGTCTTGTGCGATCTCGCCGCTGATCAAGGGGACTGCTCCCGAATAGGGCTCACGCCATTCGGGCCGGTGTCGGACAACGCGCAGGGCACCAAGTCCGAGCGCCCGAGCGACATCAGGAGTGCCGTCCTTTAGACGATTGTTGGCTTCGGGGTGCTCGACCGTGCCGCGTACGTGTCCCCGGTCGTCGGCGATGACGACCATGGTGCCAAGGGGGCCTTCGCCGCGAAATTGCAACTGCAGGGTTTCGATGGGATCGCGATCATCGCCCAACGCGCTTTCTTCCACCGAAGCCGGGCCGACGGCCATCAACACCGCACCCATCATTGCTCGCCCGAGTGCATTGGCAGCAGTGGGTTCCATCGCGCGCCGATTCATCGCCTCTGCGATGAGGTTGCTGCCGATGATGGCACGCACCAATACGCCACCGCCTTCGGAGACGGTACGCACGAGTTTTGCTCGGCCCGGAGGCGCTTGGTTTTCAGAATGGTCGCTGGCTGAAGTCACGCGCCGGAGTTTATCGCGCGAATGCGTTGGGGGCACTCTTCTCGACGAGTTGCGGCGTGGTGAGATGTCGTCCTTTGTAGACAGGATGTGTATGTGCCGGTGCAGTGGAGCGCTTGTGCGGTGACGTCTATGCTAGGCGACTGTTGAGCAAATGCGCCGGAGGGCCCGCGAGTCGGGGCTGGGAGTTGAGACGATGGGTCTGAAAATTATTGGCGCCGGGTTTGGGCGGACGGGGACGCTGTCGCTCAAGATGGCCCTTGAGCAACTTGGTCTTGGGCCGTGTTATCACATGATGGAAGTTCATAAGGATCAGGGGCGTGCCGCCGCTTGGCTCGAAGCAAGCCGGGGCGCTTCGCCCGATTGGGAAGCCATCTTCGACGGCTTTGCATCAACGGTCGATTGGCCGGCCTGTACCTTTTGGCGCGAGTTGGCGGAAGCCTATCCAGACGCAAAAGTCCTGCTCTCTCAGCGCGAGGCTACGGGCTGGCACAAGAGTGTGATGAACACCATCTATCGTGCGATCACGTCAGTGCCCGACGAGGCAACTGAAGGCGCAGCGGTTACTTCCCTCACAATGGCCACAGACCTGGTACTGCGACGAACTTTTGACGGGAAGCTCGCCGACGCGGACTACGCCATCGAGGTGTTCAATCGACACAACCAGGCGGTGCGAGATGCGATTGCTCCCGAGCGTTTGCTCGTTTACGAGCCGGGGCAGGGCTGGGAACCACTGTGCGAATTCTTTGGTGTTTCCGTGCCCGACACCGACTACCCCCACGCGAACACGACTGAATCGTTTCAACAACTCTTTGGCGGCGCAGCGGAGAAGACCAGTGGCTGATCAATCACGAAGCGAACCACAGGGCGGCTTGATCTTGCCTTTCGAAGGACGCACTCCCATTATTGAGCTCGGCGCATGGGTGGCGCCCGGGGCGGTGATCGTTGGCGATGTAACGCTCGGCGCCGATGTCGGCATTTGGTACGGATGTGTGTTGCGCGCGGACGTCAATGCAATTCGCATCGGGGCGCGCAGCAACGTGCAGGACGGTTCGGTGCTGCACGTAACGCGCGATCGCTTCAACACCGAAGTCGGTCAGGAAGTGACCATTGGTCACCGCGCAGTTGTGCACGGATGCACAGTGGGCGACGGAGCCTTGATCGGGATTGGCGCCATTGTTCTCGACGGAGCTGTTGTCGGAGAGGGGGCCCTGGTCGGAGCGGGTGCCGTCGTGACGCCGGGTAAAGTGATCCCGCCGAACACATTAGTTGTTGGGACGCCGGCCCGGGTTGTTCGCACGTTGGACAACGACGAGCTGGAGCAACAGAAAAGCAGAGCGCTTCATTACGTGGAACTGGCGCACGCCCATTTGGCATCTCAGTCGTAGACGTTCGGGGGAACCCGTCCGGCCGGGTAGCAGGGGGCGGTTGCGCCTTCACGCAGTGGCCTCACCTCGACGCGTGAGTCGGGCAGACCGAGTGCTTGTGCGGATAATGTGA
>JBLHOB010000438.1:0-3477 GCA_047619425.1 Myxococcota bacterium | reverse complement strand
TCCTGCAAGAAGAGAACATCGTCACAGACTTTCAGGTAGACGACAAAGCCCAGGCCATCGAGCGTCTCGTCGACCTGCTCATCAACAGTCACGAG
The DNA here is from genome assembly GCA_047619425.1 of Myxococcota bacterium. Lineage (GTDB taxonomy): Bacteria > Myxococcota_A > UBA9160 > UBA9160 > UBA4427 > DUBZ01. The sequence continues at coordinate 3,382 of JBLHOB010000438.1, read as the reverse complement.
ATGCCCGGGGTCAACCGCGACGAACTTCTCGCGAGCGTGATGGCCCGGGAAGAAGAAGCATCGACCTGCCTAGGCGGTGGATTGGCGGTACCCCACGGTATTTTACCCGACGCCATCCCCATGGTGGGCGTCATGGCCCTTTCCCGCGAAGGCCTCCACTTCGAGTCACCCGACGGGCGTCCAATTCACTGCATGGTATTGCTCGGCACCTCCAATGACGAGCGCAAGCGACACCTGCAGGTGCTCGCCACCCTGGCAAGCCACGTCGGTGCGGACCACGCCTTCCAGGAGCTTCTCTTTAACGCGACAAGCCCCGCACACGCCTATGAAGTGTTGCATGGCGAGGAGTCGGAAGACTTCAACTACTTCCTCGAAGAAGAGCGCTAGCCCGGCCGCCCAAGCCGCTTTGCCCCTCCGCTCCAAGACTTTTTGAGATTCGCGGCAAACGTCTCTCCCTCGTCGCAGTGAGCGGTGATAGAATCGCGGCGTTGCGCGCGGCTTCGAGGATGTGATGCAGAACTATCTCGACCTACAAAAGATGATCCTGGACAACGGGGTCGAAAAAGCGGATCGCACGGGAACAGGCACCAGAAGCCTGTTTGGCGCCCAATTGCGCTTTGACCTGAATGCCGGTTTTCCGCTGCTCACCACTAAGCGGGTGCATTTAAAATCGATCATCCACGAGTTGCTGTGGTTCATCTCGGGTTCGACCAACGTCCGCTCGCTGCAAGAGAACGGCGTATCGATTTGGGACGAATGGGCCGACGACAAAGGCGAACTCGGCCCGGTCTACGGCTCGCAGTGGCGAAGTTGGCCCGCGGTTGGCGAAGGCGGTGAAACCCAGCACATCGACCAACTTTCTGGCGTGATCGATCAGATTCGCACGACCCCCGACTCTAGGCGTATCGTGCTCAGCGCCTGGAACGTGGGCGAGATCCCGCGCATGAAGCTGCCCCCGTGTCACCTGCTCTTCCAATTTGGTGTCGCGGAAGACAAGCTCAGCTGCAGCATGTACATGCGCAGCTGCGACGTCTTCTTGGGCCTTCCCTTCAACATCGCCTCTTACGCGCTGCTAACCCAGATGATCGCCCAGGCAACTGGCCTTGGGCTCGGCGACCTTGTCATCTCATTGGGCGACGCGCACATCTACACCAACCACATTGAACAAACACAGAAACAACTCAGCCGCGAGCCTCGCGCGCTGCCCCACATGCGCCTGAATCCTTCGGTGAAGAGTGTGTTTGACTTTTCATACGACGACTTTCATCTCGAAGACTACGACCCGCACCCGGGCATCAAGGCGCCGATCGCCGTCTAAGAACAGACTCTCGACTATGAGCTTGCCCGCCATGTCTATTTCAAGTGAAAAACGTTCAAGTGAAAAACGTTTAAGTGAAAAACGTTCAGGTGAAAGACGTTCAGGCGAAAAAGTTCGGGTGGATAAAGTTCGGGCGCGAAATGTTCGAGTTTGAGCGCACCGATTGCAAGCGTACGAACTTCGAAATCGCGGCTAGGCGTTGCGAGCTGTGAGCAAACCACCCGCGACCTGCCTTAAACGTTTGCCCAAAACGGATGCCGACGATGTCTGATATGAAGCTTTCGATCCTAGTCGCCATCTCGACCAACGGTGTCATTGGCCGCGACGGCTCGTTGCCGTGGCGTTTGCCCGACGAACTTCGCTACGTCAAAAAGACCACCATGGGCCACACCCTGTTGATGGGGCGCAAAACCTATGAGTCGATCGGCAAGCCCCTGCCCGGGCGCACCTCCATCGTCGTTAGCCGCAACCCGGACTACGCCCCCCATCCAGACGTCATCGTGGTCGACTCGGTTGCGGCGGGGCTTGCGGCCGCACGAGAGCGAGACGAGAGCGAAGTCTTCGTATTTGGCGGCGAGTCGATCTACGCGGAGACGCTCGGTACCGCGTCGCGCCTTTACTTGACCCGAGTCGACGTTGAAATTGAAGGGGATGCCTTCTTTCCTGCGCTTGATTTTGGCGACTGGAAACTCGCAAGCGAAGAGCATCACACGGCGGACGAGAAGCACGCCCACGCGTTTACCTTCCAAACGTTCGAACGGGTGTGACAGAGCATTCGACCCAGGTGGGCACGTCAGACCATCTTCGATAGCGCCTCGAAGCGATCTCGCACGCAGCCGACCAGCTCAATGCCAGCGTCTCCCTCGACTCCCACGCACTCGAGAGCTTCGCGTTCTTTCTCGCAAAGCAACTCAGCCGCGCCGTCGCTCGTACCGCCGATTCGATCCGCCAGGATGTCGCCGGCCGCCAAGGCTCGTGCCAGGACGATCCCATGACCCGAAACTTTATCGGGATCGTGATGGTGTCCAATGGCTTCCGTAAATTCGGCACTGAAGCCCCACGACTCCACTGCGATCGCACCCAGGCGCTCGTGCACGCGTGAAGAAACACGATCGATGATATCCGTTGATGGCCCGAGCCCCGGCGCGGCGCTCAACCGCATCTCGCTAACAAAGGACAGCACCGCGATGCGCCCAACGTCGTGAGAAAGCCCGAGCAGAAACCCCGCATCTTGAAAGGGCGGCACTTCTTCGAGAATTGCATCGCACGTCAAAGCGCAGAAGAGCGAATGCAGCCAGATGCTTTGCATCTCACTTGCGTATCCCGAAACGCGAAACAAACTGGAACGCAGAGCAACTGCCACAACGACATTGCGCGCCTGGGCCAAGCCCATACGCATTAGCGCGTTGCGTACCGAGTCGGCAGGTTGAACGCCGCCGTAGTAGACGCTGTTCGCCACACCCACCACTTTGACAGCAAGTGTCGGATCAAGCTCTACAGCGAGAGCGATCGCACCGATATCGGCGTCGGATCTGTTGATAAGATGCATGACGCGGGTGACGGACTCGGGAAGAATTGGCAGCCGAAACTCGCCGCATCGCACGGCATTGAGCAAATCCTCAAGCAGCGGCGCGGCGCTACCTCCCGCTTTGATCTCGCTTCGGATGTCGTAAGCGAGCCTGTCGACCAGAGCGGCCTTTGGGGCCCCGAACTCCATTTTTTCCGACTGGTGAAGCATCTTCTCGATCATGCTGGCCTTTGCATCGTTTAGGCAAAGCGAAGACAACGACGCTCATCAATGCATTGCGGTCAGATCGCCGCCGCACTCAATCGGGGAATCCACTGAGCACTGCGCACCAACACGACTTCGAATGAGCACCGGTCGCGCGAATCAGTGATTAGTCGGTGATTCGGGAGTGCTCGGGGGGGCCATCGAGGGGGGATCTAGGGGGGATTGCCGCCGGAGCCGCGAACTCACAGAGCTTCGCGTCGGGGGCTGCACTGGCGAACAACTCTTTCGTGCGAGAGCTGCAGGTAAACACCAGCACTTGGCACCCATTGCGG
>JBLHOB010000437.1:0-3489 GCA_047619425.1 Myxococcota bacterium | reverse complement strand
TGCCCGATCTCGTGCGCCTCTCGCTTCATGTCGAGCCCCAAGTCGAGGGAGCCTTGCTCTCGATGGAAGTCGGCACTGGCGAAGTACGCGCAATGGTCGGTGGCTACGACTACAACCGCAGCCAGTTCAATCGCGCCACGCAAGCGCTACGGCAGCCTGGCTCGGCCTTCAAACCGTTTATTTACGGCGCGGCTCTTTCCCGGGGCTACACCCCAGTATCCATTCTGCATGATCGCCCCATCGTCTACGAAGACCCCGTCTCCGGCTTTGTCTGGCGGCCACAAAATTATGGTCGACACTTCTATGGGCCCATGACGATGCGCGCCTCGCTGGTGCGCTCGGTCAACAACGCAACGGTTCATTTGTTTCGCGACGTCGGCGTCGACTACGTCATCGAATACGCGCAACGACTCGGTATCCGGTCTAAACTCAGCCGCGATCTATCGTTGGCACTTGGGTCGAGCTCCGTTGACCTCGTCGAGCTGACTGCAGCGTACGGTGTTTTCCCCAACAAGGGCCGCCGCGTGACACCGCGCTTCATCAAACGCGTCACCGACCGAGACGGCAACGTATTGATGGAAAACGTAATTCTGGGCGATGCTGCACCGCCCCTTCCCGAGCCCGAGGAGAGCGAAGTCGCGGCGCCTGCGGACTCTCTTGCCGACTTGCTTGGCGATAGCCAAGTACTTGGCCTCGAAGACGGTGCCGCTAAAGCCAAGCCCGTCTCACCGAACCAACTCATTTCAGAGGCTGCCGCGTACTTGATGTGCGACCTGCTAGAGGCCGTCGTCAAAGACCCGCGCGGCACCGGCTGGCGCCTGCGCACGCTCGGACGGCCACTCGCTGGCAAGACCGGCACCACGAACGATCAGAAAGATGCGTGGTTCATGGGCTTCTCTCCGGGCATCGTGACCGGCGTTTGGGTTGGCCGAGACGACTCAACGATCCTCGGCTGGGGCGAGACAGGTTCACGCGCCGCTGCGCCGATCTGGGTCGACTACATGAAGGTTGCGCTCAAGGGCCAGCCGGTGCTTAATTTTGAAGAACCCGAGCACATCGTGAGTGTGCGTATCGACCGAGCCAGTGGGCTTCTCGCAGACCGAGCCACCAACAGCTCATACTTTCAACCCTTCCTCGAAGGCACCGAACCAACCGAGTCGACCACCGCACGCCAATCAACAGGCGACACCAAGCGCGAGATTCGCGAAGATTTCTTCTAGGCCCGTCGCTATATCATGGCGCCCGGGTTGAAGCACTAAAGCAGCGAAATCGAGCGAAATCAACAGAGGGCAGGCAATTCAAGCATGACTGATTTCGCTTCAAACAACGCCGCTGGAAGTAGCCGCACCCTCGATCTCGACAGTGAGCGCGGTGCCGCGAGGCAACAGCAAGACGGCACTTCAGCCGGGCAGCAAAGCGACGCCGGCGATCTGCAAAGCCTGCTCTCGGACGCACTTCGCCGTCTGGCCGAAACGACCGGTAGTGGCCGCGCATGTGCATGGGCGCGACGCAGTGACGGCGAGCCTCACGTCATCGCCGCAACCTACCGCGACACAACGCCCCCCGAATCTCCCGATCCCGCAGCACTCGACGCACTCGAGTGTTTGTACGGAAACGAAACTCCCGTCGACCTGGGTGCCCATGGTAGCGACGCAGCACTTTCGCAAGTTGGCGTCCGTTATGGCTTCAGCAGCGCGATGCCCCTCGTCTCGACCCACGGCGAACACATTGCAATCATCCTCCTCGGTGGCACCGACGACCCACCCGGTAACGTACGGCCCCGCATCCTCGCAGCCCTAGGCGCCGCAGTCGCACGCCTTCGCACTCCGACCGCCGCGGCGACTGCACTGGTTCGGCTTACGAAGATCGACGACGAAGTATGCAGGCTTGACCGCCTGGCCGTCTTGGGCGACTTGCTGGCCGAAGTCGCCCACGAGATTCGCAACCCTCTGGTGTCGATGAAGACTTTTTTGCACTTGTTACCCGACCGCATTCACGACCCCGAGTTTCAAGGCGAATTCCGCGACGTCGTACTCGAAGAGCTCCAGCGCATGGAAAGACTGCTCGACACACTCCTCGACCACGCGCGCCCGGTCTCAAACAGGATCGCAAGCGAAGTCCCTCATGCCGCTGCGAATCTAAACCGCGTCTACGCATCGCTACTGCGCCTGCTCCAACAACGAGCCGCCGAGCGAAACGTAAGCATCACAGCCGAGATTAGCGCCGCCTCCCACGACATCGCGATCGGGGAAGACGCGCTGCGACAGATCCTGCTAAATCTTTTCTTGAATGCCGTCGAAGCCGCGCCACGATCTAGCAGCGTCACGCTGCGCGCGGGTCTCTTCGACAAGACGATCGACTTCAGCGTCGAAGATGAAGGCACTGGCATTAGCCCTGCCGTCCGCGAGCGTTTGTTCGAGCCCTTCTTCTCAACCCGCGAAGACCGCGCGGGCGGGTTGGGGCTCGCGATTACCAAGAAATTGGTCGAAGACGCGGGCGGGACGATTCGTGTTGAAGCCGCGGCGAGTGGCGGCGCGAGGTTCTGCGTGAGTCTTCCGCGGCCGAGTTTGTCGGGTCTTTAGGTTCGCCCGCGACCGCCGGCTAGTCCTTTGCCGGCTTCAAGTCCTTGAGAACTTCGCTCGTGTTGGGGAAGTTCACCGGTGATCGTGTACCACGGAGCCTTGGACTCTGTGCTGAAGTGAAGTACCGGTCCGGGATGCGTTGGCAGTGCTGGCAGTGGGAGTTGGCTAGTGGAGGCAGCGCGCCCTTCGAGAGCTACTTCTCGGCTGAATACCAAATCGGTGAGCTATAGGCCCGGTCCTGCACTTCCATCTGAATGTCGGGTGTAGTCTCAGCGCCCAACCGCTTCGCATCGAAAGCCGGCCAGCGCGGAGTCGCGATCTCGATCGCGCGAGCGTAGTAGAACGCCTGTTGCTTGCCGTCGAAGTCAGGGTCTTCCCAATAAGCACTCAACGCCGCGGCACCCGTGCTGTTGGTATAAGTCGCGTTCTTTACGTCGACGGTTGATTTCAACGGTTCGAGGTTGCCTTTGCGATCCACCTTGCGGTGCCCCGACATCGCGACGTTGTAAACCTTCTCGCGAAGCTCGCCGTTTTTTTCACGCCAACCTTTTACGATTTGAATCCGATCGAGATTCGCGCCGTGCGGATCCCTTGCGGCACTGACCAGAAAGGTAGGCGCCTGTTTCTTGTCGGGTTGCGGCGAGAGGTCGCCTCCCATCGGCACACCTTTGCGATAGCCAATGCGGGTTGCGTCCGGGCGCTGCGCGTCAACTTCTTGATAGTGCCAGCCACCGAAGAACCGCAGCGCCATACGCGAGCCCGTGGTGGCGTAGACCTCTTTGCGCCGCATTGCTTCGAAGATGGCTTCGCGGGTGTTCTCGCGCGCCCATACTGCCGCATAGCCCGAGGCTGCGAACTGCCAGGGAGCGAGTTGGACTTCGTCGTCGGGCGCCGAGGCGAACATGCC